>CAMWWF010000116.1 GCA_947177885.1 uncultured Lachnospiraceae bacterium | reverse complement strand
CTGGCAGGCTGCCCCGTGCACATGGGTGGCCGTCTCGTATCCGCAGATCGTGTTACCTTCTTCATCGCAGCAGTTCTTCTCGTGCACATGGGTGGCCGTCTCATAACCACAGATCAGCTTGCCTTCCTCGTCACGGCATTCTGCCTTATGTCCATGGGATGCCGTCTCATAGCCGCAGATCAGGATGCCTTCTTCGTCATAGCACTCTGTTTCATGTCCATGGGATGCCGTCTCGTAACCGCAATTTCTGTTTCCCGCCTCATCATAGCAGCTGTCCTCATGTACATGGGACGCCGTACCGTAACCGCAGATTAATTTTCCTGTATCGTCATAGCATTCCAGTATGTGGATATGGGTCGCGTCATGTCCGCAGACCAGTTCTCCTTCTTCTCCGTAGCAGTCCTCCGTATGCATATGAAGCTTTGCGCCCGACTCCAGGGCCGCAACCTCTTCCGGTGTCAGCTCAACCGTCTTATAGCAGTCCGTGGTATGCATATGCTCTTCCAGCTGAAGGAGTCCGCAGGATACCCTGCTTCCCTCTATGAGATTTCCGTCTTCATCAAAGCACGATTCATCATAGCAGCTGTCATCATGAGTATGAATCTCCTGCTCTCCGCACACCAGTTCCGTCACCGTCTCATAACAGGCCTCCGTGTGCACATGTCCTGCTTCGCCGCTTTCCGGAGCCGCACCGTCCGCCGTCCCGGCTGCTTCCGCACCATTGTCTCCCGCTTCCTCCGGTTCTGCTTCCGGTGTCTGGGAAGCGTCCTGGTTTCCTTCCGATGCAGCCGCCTCATTTGCTGCTTCGCTTTCTTCTACAGGTGCAATGCAATCGTCCCCGTGTTCATGCTCCTCCATCCCGCAGACGGATGTGCTTACATAACATTCTTCCTGATGCGTATGAACCGCTTTTCCGCAAACATAAGTATTTCTGTAGCAGCCCGCTATGTGTTCATGCTCCTCCAGTCCGCAGACGGCATTTCCCTCACCGTCCAGGCAGCCCTCACCGTGAAGATGGTTTTCCGTTCCGCAAATCACTTCGCCGTTTTCGTCAAAACATCCGATTATATGGGCATGCTCCTCCGTCACGCAGATCAGATTTCCTTCCGCATCATAACATTCTTCCGTATGTTCGTGCTCTCCCAAAACACATTCCAGTTCATGGTTCAGACAACCTGCATCATGAACATGCTCCTCTTCGAATCCGCACTGAATCACATTCTCAAAACAGCTCTCCTCATGTATGTGCGCTTCCATTCCGCAGGAATACGCTGCCTGAGCGGCCGGGTCTGCCCCGTCCATACTCTCCGCAGGAACGTCCCCATTGTCCGCTCCGCCGTCTGTGCTCTCCTCAGAAACATCCCCATTGTCTGCTCCGCCGTCCGTGCTCTCCTCAGGAACGCCCGCACCGTCTGCATTCTCTGCTTCCGTCATGTCCGTCCGGTCCTCTGCAGAGATTTCTCCGCACACAAGAATCGACTCCGTCACATAACATTCTTCCGTATGCTCGTGAGCTTTATGCTCCTCCAAAACACAGACTAGGCTTCCATCCGGACCGTAGCATCCGTCGTTATGCACATGGAACACATAATCCGCATATCCGCATACAGGCTCTGTCCCAGGATTGCCCTCCTCATCTGCTTCATAGCATTTATCTGTATGTTCGTGAACCTGGTAGCCACAGTCAAGCACTTCTTTCTTATGGGTCATTGCCTGACCGTACAGCTTCAGCGCAGCAATCGTGCCGAAAGTAACCATCACAGCCAAACACAGAAAAAGTACAAGCTGACGCTTATATTGTTTGTGCTCCTTTATGATCTTTCCTGCCTGTGACAAAAAATCAACCTTCATAATGCCCTCTCCTTCCTTCTACCCATATCTATCAGTCCACAACCCCGAATCCTTCCAATGGCCAGACCCGGATCAGTATTTTTCCGATTACCATATCATTGCTGACACATCCCACCGCCGTATTCCGGCTGTCTATGCTTGTTGCCCTGTGATCTCCCATAACAAAGCATCTTCCGTCCGGTACCTGATAGGGTAATGTAATATTGCAGTTCCCCAGGGCTTTATCCGTGACATAAGGTTCATCCAGCAGTTCGTCATTTACATACACATTGCCATCCTGGTCAATGTTGACCCAGTCTCCCGCCGCAGCGATAACCCTCTTCACAAGAATGTTGTTATTATAGTAAAAAGCAATAATGTCACCTGTCTCATATTTGGAACTGTTCAGAGCCACTACAATGTCTTCATCCCTCAGGGAATCCGTCATGGAGGTTCCGCTGATCTGCAGTACCGGAAGCAGCAGCACCGCTATCAATACCGCAACCGCCGCAACTACTATCAGGGAAAATACCGTACTTTTGAGAACGCTCCCATATCTTTTCTTATATCGTTCCCTTTCCAATTCCGCTTCCAGCAATTCCAGTTTCGGCAGTTTTATCTTCTTCTCCTCACTCATATATAAACCTCTGTCTCATAGGATTCCGTCCTCCTGCCCGACCGGGTTCCTGCCGTACGGCACAGGTAATCACTGCATCAACGTCTTTATTGTCGACAAAAGTTCCGGAGGCAGTCCGCTGTCTTTCATTTCCTTCCATCTTTCCGACCGCAGCTTTACCGCTTCGGCTTCCAGCATTTCTATTTTTTCGTCTCTGCTGTCCAGACGTGCCCTCAATTTCTCTATCAGGGCATCCTTTTCGTCCAGCTTTCCCTTCAGGCGCGCCAAAATCTCTTCGCTGCGGGCAGTCTCCTCTGCCATTTGAGCGTCCTTTTCGTCCAGACGGCTCTTCAGCTTCTCTATCAGAGCATCTTTCCCGTCCAGTTTCTCTTTCAGATTGCCCAGCGTCTCCTGGCTGCGGGCGGTTTCCTCCGCCATTTGGGCATCCTTTTCGTCCAGACGGCTCTTCAGCTTCTCTATCAGGGCGTCCTTCTCGTCCAGCTTCCCTTTCAGGCGCTCATTGCCTTCCTGTGCTTCGGTCAGCTCCGCCTCCTTCTCACCCAGCTCCGTTGCAAGCCTGCCTGTCTCTTTACTCTGTTCCACCAGCAGCTCCAGTAAATCCTGCCTGCGGAGTTTCCGCAATTCCTTATCTGTCATGCCTATCCTCGTTTCCAAATGTCTGCAGCCGCAAAATATCATAATAGATATTATGTGGTATACACAGTATAGCAGATGCTCCGTCAAAAGAAGCGTCAAAGTTTTTCCGCATTTGTTATTATTTATACTTATTTTTTGACGGAGGCTGTACCGGCAGCAAAATGAGAAGTCCTCCTGTGCAGACAGGGCGCCGGATTGATTCTCCGACGCCCTGCAGCCTGATTCACTGGTCTTTTCCTTTCAGAAATGTCTCTCTGTCCGTCACGCAGATCACACTGTTTACATAATATCGAACTCCCGTTCTGTTCCGTTTCATAACAAAATGGTTATTGATTCTTTCCTTTATCTTCTCACAGTCTTCTCTGGAAATGTTTATCAGCAAAACCAGGTATTCACCCTTTCCGTATCTGCTGACTACATCGCTGCGCCGGACAGAGCTCAAAATAGCTTCCCGCAGTCTCTCGGTAAGTTCTTCCTGCGGTTCCCTGTCCTTAATGGGATTTCCCTTACCGTCAACCACGGTGCAGAGCATCAGATATACGGACTGTCCTCCCCGCTCCATCATCCGCCCCACCATACGGTAAATGCCCTGAAAAACAGGATAAGAACATAACAACCCCCCCGGACTGCCGTTTTCTCCTTCTATGAGCTTGGACTGAATATCGTCCAGAGCGCCGTGCCGATGCTCCATCCGCTCTCCCAATTTCCGAAACAGTTTCATCATCTGCCCGGAAGGTCTGAGCCCCTGTTCCCGGAAATACAGATCCGCCGTACTGTCATAAAACTTTCTGGCATCCTCATAGCGCCCCTGGCTCACCAGAGCCTCCATGGAAATGACCTCCCAGTCCGACAGCGGACATATCTTTGCCGCGTAAAGCCCCAGCTTTTCCATCTGACGGAAATCTCCGCTGTTCCTCAGCAGCCGGACCGCCTTCTCCACACATTGACCAAACAGCCCTCTGTACTTTTTTGCCTCCTGCATCACCCACAGAATCCCGCCCTGCGAAGGCAGAAATTCTCCGGTGTAGCAATAGCATGCATCCAGATAGAGCCGCATTCTCCGCTCGGGCTCCTGCGCAGTCCCGGCCTCCCGGTACAGACGTTCAAACTCTCCCGCGTCCTCCGCAACCGGAATCTCTCCCGTCCAATAATAAAGTCCGTCCCTCTGTTCGATATAATTTGCCTCCGGAAGCCCCGAGTCTTTCAGCCGTCTCTTTGCATTGTAAATAACGCTGCGCAGGGCATGCCGGACATCACTGACGTCCCGATCTTCGAACAATACTTCCTCAAGCAGTTCCCTGCTGACCCCTGTGTTCCAGTGATGCAGCAGAAGCTGCATCAGATAAATAAACTGTGATTCTCTGGATTTAATATTTCCTATAATGGATTTTCCCTCATAAGTCAGCGTGAACCCTCCGAACATCTGAACATATAAGACTCCCCTTTCCTGTTTCGGCGCCATTTCCCCATCCCCTCTTCTCCCCCGAGAACACTGCTGCTGTACATTCCTGTCTGCCCTGTCTGCCGGATGAACTTACTATTCCCCGGCCGGCGAAGTTCCCCCCGCACTGCCCAGCGGAACTCCCCCTGCACTGTCCACCGGCACCAGTTTTCCGTGTACCACATAACGGGCATTATCAAACACATATGCGCAGGTGCTGAGCAATATGTATCTTTCCTTTCCGTCCAACTCCGCCTCTGCGCTGAAATCCGACTTCTCCCAACTCTTTGTCAGATAGGTGTCCAGGTCCTGGCAGGGTCCGTCGAAAATTGTATAGGTGTCGGAAACTGCCGGGGTGGTATAGCCCGAAAACAGAATAATCTTATAATCCTGTTCCGGCGTCAGCAGCCACATTACGGGATGTTCGTCATAATATTCCTGTTCCGCCCATTTTTCCAAACCGGCAAACATGGAACCGTCGTTCATGTTGTGGGCATATAAAATCGTATTGGAATCCCCGAAATTCCTTTTGTTCGCCACGTCAATAAACACGGACCCGGAAATATTATAACTCCCGTCATAGTTATGTCTCAGGTAGTAGTCATTATCCTTTCCCTGTACCACCGGATAATTTATCGGCGAATCTTCACAATAAATCCACCCCGCCACGTCACTGTTTACTTCCTGCAGTCCCTGAAAATCCACACTGATGGGCGCCAGTTCCGCCGTATGCCCCGGCTCATCCGCCCCTTCCCGGTTCTCTGTCTGTATCTTTTCTGCCCCGCTTCCGGTTCCCTGCCCGGTGTTTGCGGTATATTTCTGTGCCGCGTCGTCATAAACACGGCTTCCGGCCTCATATTGGCTGAGAATTCTTATGACGGAACCCACGGAAAAGAGAAATATTCCCAAAACCACCAATATCGCCCCACGTCTGATCCATTTACCCATGTCTTACCTCCCATAACAGCTGCTTCTGTCAGCATTATATCCGAAATATGCCTCTTTGGCAATCCCTGCGTGCTTCCCGCATCCTCCCAAGGACCCCCAAATCCTTTAAAGGCCCCGGTTCACTGCTCTTCCAGCATACTTTCCAGATACCCTCTGTCCCACAGCAAAATCTTAAGTTTCTTTGCCGCCTCTGTGGCAGGCTGGGTAAAATACTGGTTTGTCAGAACCGCTCCCACCATCCTGTCATAGTAATCTCTGCCCGCGTAGGCTTCCTGCACTGCCTTTACCCCCACCGGCGCCGTATAACATTTACACTGGATGGCGTAAGTAACTCCGTCCTTCTCCGCCAGAATGTCAATTCCGTAATCCCCGCTTCCTCTGGTGACCTCCACCTCCAAAAAACCGTTCTGTTTTAAAAGTTCCGCACAATAATACTCAAAATCATGCCCCTCCATCAGGTCATACGCTTCCACCCTGCGCCGCCTGGCCCGCTGGCGCAGGTACAGCACCCCGCTCAGCAGCATGGCTGCAGCTGATATTGAAATAATCATTACAATCAGTTCCGTATTCATATTTATGTATCCCCCTCTTCCTTTCGGCAGCGTTCTCCCGAGTATTTTTTCTCTTTCTCCCCTTTGCGTCTGCCGTTTCGGTCCGCCTTTCCAGGTCACCGTTTTCAGTCCGCCGTTTCGGTCCGCCCTTCCGGGTCACCGTTTTCGGTCTGCTGTTTTGGTCTGCCGGAATCTCCCGGTGCATTTGGCCGTCACATCTGTATTATTTCTGCTCCTTCTATCCTGTTTCTATTTTATTCGACAAAGGCAGATAATGCAACCTATTTCTGTTACTTTAACCAAAGCTTTTGCAGCAGGCTCCCCAATCCATCCCTGCTTTTTCAATTATGCTTCGGCTGATACCTTACGGGCAGCGCTTCCGGAACCCGTTGACAGCCATCCGTAAAATCCATATAATAATGGTACAAGAATGCGGCAGGGGCGGGCATCGAGCTGAAAATGCCGGAACCGCCCCTGGAAAGTCGAGGATTTATTTCATGAAACATCTGCTGATTGTGGAAGACGATGCCGAAAATAACCGGATGCTGCGGGAATACCTGGAAAGTCATGGCTATGTCTGCACCCAGGCTTTTTCCGGCAGCGAAGCCAGACTGCTTTTCTCCATGAACGAATATGACCTGATTCTGCTGGATCTGATGCTTCCCGGCATTCCCGGCGAAGAACTGGTATCTCTTTTTTGCAAAAAAACACCTGTGATCGTACTGTCTGCCAAAAGCAGCCTTGACAGCAAGGTTGACCTGCTTTCGGCCGGAGCGGAGGATTATCTCTGCAAGCCTTTTGACCTGCCGGAGCTCCTTGTCCGAATCCAGGTGCAGCTGCGCCGCAGAGCGAGAAACGAACAGAGAGCGCAGGAGGACGATTCTATAGTTTATCAGTACGGAGAGTGGCGCCTGCAGCCTGACCGCCAGGAATTAACCGTGTCCGGATGCCCTGTGACGCTGACCCGGCATGAATTTCTGATTCTGGAGCTTCTCATCCGAAATCCCGGACGGGTTTTTTCCAAACAAATGATATACGAATACGCCTGGGGCGAAGAATACCTTGCAGAGGACAAGACACTGAATGTACATATCAGCAATATCCGGGCAAAGCTGAAAGAAAGCGGAACCGATTCCTATATTCAGACCGTATGGGGACTGGGCTTCAAGCTGGCCCGTCCTTCTTCCAAACCTTCACATCCCACAATCCCGTTGTGAACCGGAATTTCCCGGACAGCCTGCTTTCAATTTCCGAGAATTCTTCCCGAACTTTAAACTTTCTTTACCTTTTCTGAGTACTTTTTGAAAAATTCTCTGATAATATACCTTTCAGGAAACATTCAAAATGCCCGGAAAGGAGCGCAACATGACCAACGATCATAAAAACCCGGACCCGCTTGCTGTGGAAACCACAGCCCTCACCAAAAAGTACAAAGATAAGACAGCTGTAAATCATCTGGACATAAAAGTACAAAAGGGGGCAATATACGGTTTCATCGGCAGAAACGGCGCGGGAAAATCCACCACATTGAAAATGCTGTGCGGGCTGGCAAAGCCTACCGCAGGCAATATCCTTTTATTCGGAAACACGGTAGACGACCCTTATACGGCCAGAAGAATCGGATGCCTTATTGAATCCGCAGGACTCTATCCCAATTTAACCGCCAGACAGAATGCGGTTATGAAGGCAAAATGCCTTGGGCTGGCAGACGAGAAAAGCGTAGACAAAGTGCTGGCCGTCACCGGCATGGCAAACACCGGCAAAAAGAAAACCCGGTTTTTTTCCATGGGTATGAAACAGCGGCTGGGTATTGCCCTTGCCCTGCTGGGAAATCCCGACCTTCTGATTCTGGACGAACCCATAAACGGTCTGGACCCGGAGGGCGTACGGGAAATCCGCCGGCTGATTCTGCAGCTGAACGAAGAGGGAAAAACCTTTATCATCAGCTCCCACATTCTGGGAGAATTGAGCAAGCTTTCCACACATTACGGCATCATCAAGGACGGCAGTCTGGTAGAGGAGACGAGCCGAGCCGAATTAGAGAAAAACTGCGCGGATTATTTCCGTCTGGAAGTGAATGACGCAAAGCGCGCCCTGGCCCTGATTTCGGAATCTCAGCCTCAGCTTACGGCCGAAGTTCAGGACGCCCGGACCATACGGCTCTACGGGCTGAAAGACGGCGCCGGGCTGAACCGGATGCTGATTGAAAATCAAG
>CAMWWF010000115.1 GCA_947177885.1 uncultured Lachnospiraceae bacterium | reverse complement strand
GCATTAATGTGCTGACAGGCAATTATATGAATATGACGGTATGGCTTTCCATGGCCATCTCCATTTTGGAGGCGGTGCTCCTGTATTTCGTCTCCTACTATGTGACCAGTAAGAAGCTGAATATGGAGTGACCCGTTACGGTCTGTTCTGCGGCGCTTACGGGATTCGGAAAACCAATTGCCCTATGGTTGATTATTTGGTATAATCAGTCATAGGGTGTTTTGTATGGATGGCGGATATTAGAAACCACGTCGTTGCAGACAGCGAAGAGGATGCAGACACAGGCGTGACGTGAAGAGTGGGTGAGTATGAAATGCAGAAGATAATCGATCAGATCTTAGAGGGAAACTTCGATTACGAGAATGGTTCTCTCGATTTTTCATGCTTAAAAATAGATATTTCCCTGCATTACGGCGAAAGTTATGAGGGGAGCTTTCGGGTGTATGCGCCCACGGGGAAATTTACCGCGGGACAGGTGACTTCCTCCGATCTGCGGATGGAATGCCTTACCGGGGAATTTGTGGGTACGGATGAGGAGATCGCCTTTTGCTTTCACGGGGAGCACATGGAAGAGGGGGAAGTGGTAAAGGGGAACTTTTATATTGTCAGCAATCAGGGCGAGTATTACCTTCCCTTTGTGGTTTCCATGGAACATACGGTGCTGGAGTCTTCCGTGGGCCCTGTCAAAAATCTGTTCCATTTCGCCAATCTGGCAAAGAGCAGCTGGGAGGAAGCGGTCAAGCTGTTCTATTCGCCGAAGTTTGGCCTTGTGCTTTCGGGCAGTGATGCTCAGTATGCGGATGTGTACAGGGGATTGTCCGTCTATCCCGGACAGGAACAGAACATGGAAGAATTTCTGATCCGGATCAATAAGAAGCAGAGCATCGGGTATCTTGTGGAAGAGAAGCAGCTCGTGTTGGAGGAAAACTTTGGGGAACATGCCTACAGCGTGATCGAGAGCGAACTGAGTATTGTGCGGAACGGCTGGGGTTATACCAGGCTTAATATAGAATGCAGCGGCGACTTCCTGTTCACGGAGAAGGAAGTGCTGACGGATAACGATTTTCTGGGCAACCGGTGCAGACTGCCGGTGTTCGTGGACGGCAGGCTTTGCCGAAAAGGAAAAAATTACGGACAGATCTTCCTGTATAATTCCTATGTGTCCCTGACGGTTCCGGTAACGGTAAGCGCCGGTAACCGGCTGCCGGGACAGGCCGTTGATCTGACCGGAAAGCAGAGCATGGTACAGATCATGGAGCTCTACCAGTCCTTCCGCCTGAAGAAGATCGGAACCTCCGCCTGGCTGAAGGAGACCGGAAAGCTGGTGGAGCGTCTGGCGCTCCAGAATGAAAATGACACCACCATAAGACTCTTTCAGGCACAGCTGCTGATCACCGAGGAGAAGTATAATGAGGCGGGCTGGATACTGGATCATGTGGCGGAGCTTCTGGAGGAGAGACCGGAGGAGGAGACGCAGCTCGCCTATTATCTGTATCTCACCACTCTGATCCACTGTGAAGAGAAATATATCAACAGAGTGACCTCCGACGTGGAGCATATTTATAAGAAAGATACCTCCAACTGGCGCGTGGCCTGGCTTTTGCTGTATCTGTCCGAGGAATACAATAAGTCGGCCGCCGTAAAGTGGGCGTTTCTGGAAAGACAGTTTCATTACGGCAGCCGCAGTCCGGTGATCTATATTGAGGCCCTGATCCTCCTGAACAATAACCCCGCACTGTTGCGAAAGCTGGGCGGATTTGAGCAGCAGATCCTCAATTATGGGACAAAGAGGGATTTTCTGAACGCGGAGGTGGCGGAGCAGCTGTTGTATCAGATCGGGCGCATCCGGGAATTTTCGCCCGTCCTCTTCGGAATATTACAGCGTCTGTACCGGAAGAAGCCGGACCAGCGGATCCTGCAGGAGATCTGTACCTTTCTGATCAAAGGAGGCAAAACGGGGCGGAAATATTTCCCGTGGTACAGGGACGGTGTGGAAGCCCAGCTCCGGATCACCAATCTGTATGAGCACTATATGCTGTCGCTGGACATGAATGTGCCCTGTAAGCTGCCCAAGCAGGTGCTGATGTATTTTTCTTATCAGAATAATATGAATTACGAGCAGGCGGCCTATCTTTACGACTATATTCTGAAAAACAGGGACAGGCTTCCGGATCTTTGCAGGACATACCAGCCCCGCATGGAGTGGTTTGTCCCGGATCAGATCCGGAAGGAGCATATCAACAGACATCTGGCAGCCATCTATGACAGGCTGCTGCGTCCTGACATGATCGACGAAACCACGGCAAAGCCCCTTTCCAGACTGTTGTTCGCGCACCAGATCAGGGTGGAGGATGACAGGATCCGAAAGGTTTACGTCTATCAGCCCCATAATCTGCGGCCGGCGGAATATACCCTGAGCGGCGGATGCACATGGGTGGCGCTGTACGGAAATGAATATACCATTGTGCTGGAGGATGCATGGAAGAACCGTTTTATCCGCAGTGTGGAGTATACCCTGGAGAAGCTGATGCTTCCGGGAAAATACCTGAGAATGGTGGTTCCCCATGTGAAGGACTGCACGGAACTGGACCTGTATCTCTGTGAGAACGACAGGGAAGGCATACCGGACTCCGGAGAGAGTCTGGACAGGGTTCTGAGAGTGCTGCAATTGCCGGATATTGACGCCTCCGTAAAGCGGGAGCTGTATCTGAAGGTGCTGCAGTATTATTATGAGAAGGATAATATGGAGGCCCTGGATGCGTATTTAAGGAGTATTCCCGGCGATGAACTGTCCATGGAAGAGCGGGGCACGGTGATGAAATATCTGGTCTACAGAGGCGATATTGACCTGGCGGGGCAGTGGCTGGAAAGATACGGGCCGTATTTTGTGGATGTGAAGATCCTGGTGCGCCTGCTGGGCCCGTTGATGGAAAAGCGGAGTATGGTGTATGATCCCGTATTGATGGCGGCCGCAGTCAGCGTCTTCCGGAGAGGAAAGTATGACAGTACGGTGCTGGAATACCTGGCCGCATATTATGAGGGGATGGCCAAGAATATGAGAGACATCTGGAAGGCGGCCAAGTCTTTTGACGTGGACTGTTACAGGCTGTCCGAGAGGATGCTGGTGCAGATGCTCTACACCGGCGCTTTCGTAGGGGAAAAAATGGAGATTTTCCGCTATTATGTATCCCAGGGCGCCAAGCCGGAGGTGGAGGAAGCCTTTCTGGCACAATGTGCTTTCGGGTATTTCGTCCATGACCGTTTGCCGGAAAGCTATGTGTATCAGGAGATCGCTCATATGAGCAGACGTAACGAGCCGGTGCAGAAGGTCTGCAAGCTGGCGTTCTTAAAATATTATGCCGAAAATAAAGACGAGAGGCAGCAGGAACAGACGGAGCTGGCGGAAGGCTTTCTTCGGGAGCTGATGGCGGAAGGGATCCACTTGAATTTTTTCCGTGAATACACGGAATATCCGGATCTGCAGCAGGAAATGGCGGATAAGACCATTATCGAATACCGCTGCGCCCCTGACAGCAAGGCCTGCATTCACTATGTGATGCTTTATGAGAACGGAGAATCGGACGAGTATAAGGCAGAATATATGAGAGACGTGTACGGCGGCGTCTGCTTTAAGGAATTCGTACTGTTCTTCGGGGAGAGCCTTCAGTACTATATTACGGAGGAGCGGGGCGGCGAAGAGAAGCTTACGGAGAGCGGAACACTCCAGAACAGCGATGCCGCAGCCAATGGGGAAGGCGGCAGATACCATATCCTCAACGACATAGTGCTGAGCAGGGCGCTGGAGGATTACGATACGATGGACAATCTTCTGGAGGAGTATTATAAAAAGGAATTCCTAAACGGACAGTTATTTACTTTGCGATAAAAGGTTTCAGGGCAAAACCGGAATAGGAGGTGCGGCATGGGAATCCTGAAAAATGATAAACTGATCGTCGGTTATGATCTGGGCAACCGTTTCTCCCAGATCAGCTATGCCGTATCCGTTGACGGAGAGGTGGAGACGCTGTCCCAGGTGGCGGGGGCGCAGATGTATAACATTCCTACGGCGCTGTGCAAGCGCACCGGCGTCAATCAGTGGTTCTACGGAAAGGAAGCGCTCCGCAATGCCGCGGAAGAACAGGGGATCCTGGTGGAAAATCTGGTGGAACTGGCCCTGGACGGGGAACCCATACTTATCGAGGAGGACAGCTATGATCCCGTGTCGCTTCTGACACTGTTTTTCAAACGCAGTCTGGGACTGCTGTCGCAGGCGGGAACCTCGGAGAAGCTGGGTGCACTGATGATCACCTGTGAGCAGTTGGATCACCGTATGATCGAACTGTTAAACAATATGCTGGAGGGTCTTCGGCTGAAGACGGAGAAGATCTATTTCCAGAGCCACACGGAAAGCTTCTATCACTATATGATCCGGCAGCCGGCCGAACTCCGGGCGGCCCGGTCAATGCTTTATGACTACCGGGGTGACAGGATCAGGATATATGCCATGGACTGTAACAGGCACACCACACCGATCGTAGCGTTCATCGAGGAGAGCGAGGCGGATTTCCCCGCATGGTATTCCGACGGGGAGACGGCGGAAGCGCTTTCGGAGGCGGACAGGCAGGGTCTGGACAGGGCGTTTCTGCGGTTGTCGGAGATCAGCTTCAACAACAGAACGGTGAGCTCCGTATTTCTCATCGGAGACGGCTTCTCGCAGGAGTGGATGCGGGATTCCCTGCGCTTTCTGTGCAGAGGGAGAAGAGTGTTTCAGGGAAATAATCTTTTCAGCAAGGGTGCCTGCCATGGGATGCAGGAGCGTCTTCATGCAAGCCGGGAGGGGAGAGAATATATTTTTCTGGGGAATGATAAGCTCAAGGCCAATATAGGCATGGATGTCATGCGTCAGGGGGAGCCTTCCTATCTGGCGCTGCTGGACGCGGGCGTCAACTGGTATGAGGCGGATCAGATCACGGAGTTCTATCTTCAGGAGGGAAACCGGATCAGCCTGAAGATCACACCTCTGATCGGAAAGGAGTTCCGTACCGCCCTGATCACTTTGGAGGATCTGCCCGCAGGCATCAGCCGTCTCAGGGCAAGACTTTACCTGGAGACGGAAAACTTTCTGGCGGTGGAAATAGAAGATCTGGGGTTTGGCGAACTGCGGCTTCCCTCCGGCAGGATCTGGAGAGAAACCATAGAATTATATTAGGAGAAAGCGGCTGTTATGCGTGTCAGTGTCTGTGTGGGTGATTATGCGACAACTCCATATTGTATTCCGGGACTGGAACTAAATGTGTACTCCATGGAAGAATTGTGTTATTGTATGAAGGAGAATGCTTTTCTGCTGGATTTCTCACTGATGAACGACGGTCTGATCGACTGGATCGAGAGACAGTGCGGCTTGAAGAATCTGGCGAAGGAGCTTTATCAGCTGGCTCATAAGAGCGGTTCCCTGAGCGCCTTTGCGGTGACGATCCTGGCGTACACGGGACTCTATGACGGGAATGTGATCCGGGAGATCGAACAGGTGCTGAAGATGGGTGCCGGCCTGAGTACTGTGGAGAAACGGAAAAGCCAGATCGACTATCTGGTGCGGCAAAAGAAGTTTCTGCCGGCATTGCGGGGATATGATCAACTGCTGGAGAACTGGGGCGAATTTGAAAAGGATCAGGAGCAGCAGCCCGCAGCTTCCACCCGCGCGGCGATCCTTCACAATAAGGGTGTGGCTTTCGCGGGGCTGATGCGGTATGACCAGGCGGCGAAGGCTTTTCGGGAGGCCTACGAGATCAGCGGTTCTCCGGAGGATTACACGGCATATCTGGCGGCAAAGAGGATGGAACTGTCGGAAGGCGATTATGTGGCATTTGCGGCGGAGCATTCGAAGAATTACCAATATGTGCTGAATCTGGAAAAGAGGCTGGAACGGCTCACACAGGAATGGGAATTGCAGCCGGAATATCTGAGACTGTATAACAGGCGGGAACTGCGGAGCGCTGACAGACAGAAATATCTGGAGGAAAATGACAGTCTGGTGCAGGCACTTAAGAGCAGTTACCGGAAAAGTTTATTATAATAACAGGAGTACTGTAATGGGATTTTGGCAGAAATTATTTCGGAAGAAAAAGACAGAAGAGGGAAACGAGGAAAAGTGGAACCAGATCAGAGACCAGGTGAACTTTCGCGACGGGGATCAGCGGAACAAGTATATCACCAACCGTCTGGAACAGATGGTGGAGGCGGCGGAGGAGATCGAACAGCTCACCGGTGAGTACGACAGGGTGACTTCGTATCTGATGGATATGGAAGAGATCGAGGCGCTTCCCAGGCAGGACAGGGAGGAGATCAACACCTTTGCCCGCAAGCTGCTCACACTGGAACAGGAGAGGGAGGACTTTCTGGGGCGCAAGAACCGGATGAACGATACGGATTATTATCAGATGCGCAAACAGGAGGAGGATGTGGAAGAAGGCCTGATCAAGCTGAAGCAGGCGGAGGAATACGGCGGGCTGATCAAGCAGGATATGCGCAGACTGGAGAGAGAGAGGCAGGCTTATGAATTCCGGAGGGCGGAGCTGGATGTTGCCATGCAGAATTTCCGGGGGATGGCAGTGATCTTTCTGACAGCGTTTGCGGTGTGTCTCGTGATGCTCCTGATCCTGCAGTTCGGCTTTGAATATGACACGAAGCTGGGTATGCTCATGGCAGTGGCGGCAGCCGCCATAGCGATCACGGTACTCTGCATCCGTTTCATCGATTCCGACAGAGAGAAGGCGAACGTGGCAGCCGGTATAAACAGGCTGATCCAGCTCCAGAATAAGGTCAAGATCCGATATGTGAACAATCGCAATCTGGTGGATTATTATTGTCTCAAATATAATACGGACAGTGCGGCGAAGCTGCAGAAGAAATGGGAGCAGTACCAGCAGGAGAAGGAAGAGCGGAAGCAGTATGCGGAAGCGGAGGCAAAGCTGGAGTATTATCAGAACCAGCTGGTGGATAAGCTTGCCGATTACCGGGTCAACGATCCGGAAAGGTGGGTCGGGCAGCCGGGAGCGCTGCTGGACAAGCGTGAGATGGTGGAGATCCGCCATGACCTGATCCTGCGCAGGCAGTCTCTGCGCAAGCAAATGGATTACAACAATAATATCGGCGAGACCGCCAGACAGGAGGTCAAGGATGTCGCAAAGCAGTACCCCATGTATATGACGGAGATCCTGGAAATGGTGGAGCGCTATGATCAGCAGGAGAAAACGGAATGAGCGGCAGGCAATGGGTTGACAGTGACCTGATTCTGGGGTAAAGTTTATATTGTAAGATTTCAATGATTTTGATTTTTTGGTAAAGGCGCCGGATCCGGGGGATTCGTGCGCCCCTACAATTTTAAGAAAAAGGAGAAACCCAAATGAGTACAGACAGATACCAAAGTCCCCTGTCCGAGCGTTATGCCAGCAGGGAAATGCAGTATATCTTTTCCCCTGACATGAAATTCCGCACCTGGAGAAAGCTCTGGATCGCCCTTGCGGAGACGGAGAAAGAGCTGGGTTTGAGCCAGGACGGAAAGCCGGTGATCACGGAGGAGCAGATCCAGGAGCTGAGGGCACATGCCGAGGACATCAATTATGATGTGGCAAAGGCCCGGGAAAAGGAAGTCCGTCATGATGTCATGAGCCATGTGTACGCATACGGACAGCAGTGTCCCAAGGCGGCGGGCATCATCCATCTGGGCGCCACCTCCTGTTATGTGGGCGACAATACGGATATCATCGTTATGACGGAGGCTTTGAAGCTTGTCAAAAAGAAATTGGTGAATGTGATCGCCGAGCTGGCGGACTTTGCGGAGAAGTATAAGGCGCAGCCTACCCTTGCCTTCACCCATTTCCAGCCCGCCCAGCCTACCACGGTGGGTAAGAGGGCGACGCTCTGGATGCAGGAATTTTATTTGGATCTGGAGGATATCGATTATGTGTTGAGCGGCATGAAACTGCTGGGATCCAAGGGAACCACCGGCACACAGGCTTCCTTTCTGGAGCTTTTCAACGGGGATCAGGAGACCATCGATAAGATCGATCCCATGATCGCCCGGAAGATGGGCTTTCAGGAGTGCTTTCCCGTGTCCGGACAGACCTATTCCCGGAAAGTGGATACCCGTGTGGCAAATGTGCTGGCGGGTATTGCGGCATCCGCTCACAAGATGAGCAACGATATCCGTCTGCTGCAGCATCTGAAGGAGGTGGAGGAGCCTTTTGAAAAGAGTCAGATCGGTTCTTCGGCCATGGCGTACAAGAGAAATCCCATGAGAAGCGAGCGGATCGCGTCCCTTTCCAGGTATGTGATGATCGATGCCCTGAATC
>CAMWWF010000114.1 GCA_947177885.1 uncultured Lachnospiraceae bacterium | reverse complement strand
CACTGATCACCAGATAATCCCGATCCAACGTCACCTTCCATGCATTAAGCGCCTGAGCCCTGGTCAGATGCAGCACATCCGCCGCTCTGCCGTCTTTCCAGGAATAACAGGGATCATAGTCGCCATAAAACACATAAGTTCCGTCCTCCCCATTCAGACGACAGAAAGGGGTCGCCAGGGCAGATACCAGCACCGCGTCTCCCAGACGCATGTGATAGGGAAAGAAACCGTAAGCCCCGCTGGCAATATCCACAGCCGGGAATTCCACCTTCCCTGCCGCCGTCAGTCCCTTGAACACCACCTGCCCATGAGCATCCATGGTTCTCCGCCTCTGATAATTGTTAAAGAACACATAACCGTGGGTATCGTCATGCCTGCAGGATGTGCGCAGCGTATGCATATCCTCCGGTTTTACATCCTCAGGGAAAATCTCCGCCTTCAAAGGCGCCATATCCTCACCGAAATCCCTCAGGAAAGAAGCAAGCAGCTTAAGCTCCTTATAATTGTCGGAAATGGTTCCGTACTGACGTATGGGCGCGTTGAAATCATAATTTATCTCAGGCAGATCGTTCAGATATCCTGTGGCTTTGCTTTCCTGCAGAGTGGATAATTTGCCCCTGGGATTGCTGCCGCCGTGATACATATAATAGCCCAGCAGCGCCACTCCGCTCGCCAGTTTTGTGGTGGACATTGCGCCGATGTCCGCCCCTGTGGCAACGGGCCGTCTGTGGAAGGTGGCCTGCATGCCGCCCCCCAGCTCCGCCGTGAGATAGGGAAACGCGGATTCGTCAAAAGTGATCCCATCCTCCACATGGTGGTCGCAGGCGATCAGCGCATCGTTTCTCACATGGCTGATCACATAATTGGTGTTGGCGGAAAGCTCCTCAACACTCTGCTCCCAGGGAGCTTCGCAGTAACCTCCCATTACGGGAATACAGTCGCCGATCACAGCGCCGCCCCAGCCGGTGGCTGTGTAAATGGGCACCTGCAGTCCGACCTCCTTTGCCATCTCCATCAGAGCGCGCATATGGGACTCGCCCTTTTCTCCCCGGAAACCGCCCACATGGCCATATTCGTTCTCCAACTGCATGGCGATCACCGGCCCGCCGTCCTTCAGCATCAAGCCCTTCACCTGCTCGCTGATCCGGCTCCAGTAACGCCTTACCAAAGCCATATAAGCTTCATCGTTGCTGCGCAGCTCAATCCCGCTCTCTCCCTTTTTCACCACCCAGTCGGGGAAACCGCCGTTCCTCACCTCGCCATGGACCCAGGGGCCGAGGCGCAGGCACACCTGCAGGCCTACCTTTCCGCAGAGTTCCACGAACTTCCTGACATTGCGGCAGCCCGAAAAGTCAAAAACCCCCTCCTCTTCCTCATGATGGATCCAGATCAGATAGGTGGACACGATCGTCACACCCCCCGCCTTCATCTTCCGCAGGGACTCCTCCCACAGTTCCTCGCGATATCTGGTAAAATGCATCTCCCCCATCACAGGGAACCACGCTTTTTTGTCCTTCATCAAATAATCACTGTTATACGTATATTCTGTCATTTCCTATCCCCATCTGCGCGCTGCGGCGCGCGACTAACCTGATGTTGAATACGCTTATTTATTCAACTGCCTTCCAATACTCCATCTGTTCAGAAATCGTATCTGCAGGCTGCATGGCCCGTGTCAGTGCCGGACAGCATTTTTGCTCTGCCGCGGCTCATGCCCTATGATATTTCTCTGATCACCTTAAAATTCCCCATGGTGACATAGATCGCCGGGGAGGATATCCGGATTCCCACCTGCAACCGGCCTGCCCCGCAAAACATATTACGTATTTCATAGACTGCCCTGGAATGCTCCGCGGGATGGATCACCGTCTCTCTGATCCTGCCATCGTTTTCAGCAAAGAGTCTCACATCCACACCGGTAGTATCCACGCCGGTGATCTCCACGGAAATACCGTAATTTCCTTCCCGCTCTATTGTCACACTGTTGCTGACGGAAAAACGGAAATTCTTCGCCGCCTGCACTTTTAAACAGCCCGCGTCGGGCAGCACCGTGAGAACCGTGCCTTCCTCCCGCTCCGCAATGCTCCAATGCTCCATTCCGTCCGGACCTTCTGAAAAATTACCGTTCAGCAGCAGATTTTCACCTCTGATGCCGTCTGCATCGACAGCGTACCCCACTGCATTGAGCTTCTCCTCCAGCGCCTGCCATCCTTCCGGTTCCCGCTCCATCTCTTCCCTGGTCTGTCGAAAGGTCTCTATGCCTTCCATGGCCCGTCCGGTCTCATCCAGCAGTCCCATATTTTCACTCCAGCCGCCTCCGCCACGCTCCGGCACACAGATCGGCTCCCAGTAATAGACGCCCTTCCCCATCCGGTCGGGAAGCTCTGCCACAAGGTGCATGACATACTCCAGCACTCTTCTCTGTCCCAGGGGCGTTGCCTCCATACAGCCGATCCGTATCTGATCCTCGTCGATAAAACCGCGCTCACTCTTCCTCCAGGCATATGCCGTCTCCACAATGAGAATCGGCTTCCCATAGTCCTTTACCAGCCTGTTCATGGAATCCCTCAAGTCCAGATAGGTACCGTGCCAGAACGGATAATAGGACAAACCGATGAGGTCGAAATCATCCAGCCCCGCCGCGAAAGCCTTCTCAAACCATTCATGAAGCCAATCGTATCTGCCGCCCTGATCCAGATGGATCATGATCTGCATCTGTTCCGCATCCGCCACTTCCCTTGCACCCCTGATGCCCGCGTTGACCAGCTTCACCATTCCCGCATAATCAGGCAGCTCCCCCTCGGGGAACAGCAGACCGCTCCGGATCTCATTCCCGATCTGCACAATATCAGGCAGCAGACCTTCCTCCTTCAGACGCGCCAGCGTATCTCCGGTAAAGGAATAAACCGCTTCCTCCAGTTCGGAAAAGCTCAGATTTTCCCATGCCGCCGGCTTCCTCTGATTGGCCGGATCCGCCCAGTGATCGGAATAGTGGAAATCCAGCAGAAAGCTCATATGATTCTCTTTTATTTTCTCCGCCATCTGCAGGGTATGCTCCAGATCGCAATACCCCTTCGCCTGCGGTACTGCCCCCGGATCATTCCATATCCTCAGTCTGACGGAATTGACTCCGTATTTCTTTAACAGTTCAAAGGGCTCCATCTCCAGACCGTCCCTGTCCTTTACACGCATTCCCTCCGCCAGGCTCTGAGGCAGAGAGGAAATATCCATTCCCCTGTAAAAATCCAACATCAGGAAACCTCCCATTCCAGTTCTTTATAGATCCAACATCTTATTATACGATTCCACTGGTTGATTTCCGCATCAGGATCTCGAAATCCACCATTGTCTTCTTCTGATAGTCCTTCCCTGCCAGAAAATTGATCATCTGCCGCGCGATCATATTGCCCACCTGCCTTGCGGATACATTCACCGCCGTCACGGAAGGGGTAAAGCAGTCCAGATTAGGACTGTTATACAGGGAAGCCACCGCCACATCCCGCGGAATACGATAGCCCTGGGACTGGAGGCTTGACATGATCTTGGTACAGATGACATCATCCCCGCAGATGATGCATTCCACCTTCTGAGAGATTATACTGCCGATCAGCGAATCCATCAGATCCGGATTCAGTGTGCCGGCATAAACAAGCTGCTTCTCCGGTGGAAGGCCGTTTTTCAGCAATGCACGGCCGAACCCCCCGTGCCTGCTCCTGTTTACCCTGTAATCCAGCGTGTCTATGATCAGGGCGAACTTGCGGTATCCCCTGCCGATCAGAAGCGAGGTCAGACTCTCTGCCGCCCCCTCATTATCCGTATCAACCTGTATGATATCTTCATCGCAGATACCCGTCAGCCCAACAGGGAAATCCACCCCGGTGAGGTACTTCACCGCCCTGTCGTCACTCAGACTTCTGGTAAGAATGATGCCATCCACCTTATCCTTTTCCACCAGAGCGCGGATACCGGACACATCATTCGCCGTGCCGCTGGTGATCAGCACATCATAATCCATCAGGGTGGCTGTCTCACATATTCCCAGGACGCACTCCTGAAAATAAGGACCGCCGTTCAGATACACATCCGCAGGCAGTATAACCCCAAGATTCTTAGTAGGAGTCCTGATCTCCGTTCCATTTTCCGTCCGGCTCTCCTGCTGCTTCGCATATTCCATGATCTTTCTGCGGGTCTCACTCCCTATCCTGCCCTTTCCGGACAGCGCCCTCGATACCGTGCTCTTCGAAACACCCAGTTCTCTTGCCATTTCATCAAGCGTCATATCCGTCACCCATTCTAATAGTCCATGATTTCGTGCGCTTCAGCGCACATGGAATCAGTAATTGACACAATGTCCTTCTGTATTATTGCAGGTTACATTTCATCCTGCAGGTTGCAAAAAGGGCCGCCGCATTACCGGCAGCCCTCAAAGTCAGCAGTTCGGAAAGAGCTCTGCGTTCACACTGTTATTGCCTGGATGCAATGTATTCCGCAGCCTGCTTTTCCAGCTCGGCAATGATATCACGGATACCCGCGGTCTCCATAGCCGATCTGAAATCCTCCAGCGCCTTATCCACGTCAGGAACAAGACCATTGATCAGAGGGTCACAGTAGGTAGAAAGCGCCGCATCCACAGCTGACATCTGAACGGTAACATTGGTATTGTCAAAGTTAAAACCATCATAGGGATGATCAGCCTTTATATTGCTCTCCCAGCTTTCCAGCATTGCATCATAAGTGTCATCCAGAGGAGTTCTGTCCTCTTTATACTCAGTTCTCTTGATCTCGGCGTTCATCCATCCCCAGTTACAGTTAGCGTCAACACCATAACCATCCAGAGTGATCACTTTAAACTGGTCGTCGCCGACTGCTTCCCAGTGCTTGCCCTCGATACCAAATCTGGTCAGATCATTGATGGTGGGGTTGGTGTAAAACTCATTCAGCACCATCATTGCTCTCTCGGGATTCCGGCTGTTTACATTGATAGCCATACCGTTGTTGATATAGGAATTCACTCTCTTCGGCTGAGCGGCTACGGGATCAACCAGTGTCACATTCCAGTCGGAATTCTCCTTGTTTGCCTGCTCCGCATACTGCTTACAGCTTCCAAGGTTCCAGATCATCCCTGCGGTCCTTCCGGTAAGGAGACCTGTCTGCCTGTCGTCATTGGAACTGAGTACATCCTGTGACCAGCAGCCCATATCCGCCAGTTCCTTCATCTGATGGCAGTAATCGGAAAATCCTTCCCAATCAAGGATATAGGTAAAGCTCAGATCGGAAGGATCCTGCGTATTATACAGGATCAGCTCACCGGACTTGGGAGCGCCGCTGGTAGTCGTCAGTCCCTGTGCCTGGAAATACTGATACCAGGGACCTCCCTGACTTGCATACTGTCCGTCTGCCGCACATTTCTTATAGAAATCGATCAATTCGTCCCAGTTCGTGATCTGGGATACGCCATACTTCTCCAGGAGGTCACCACGGACAGCCAGAACATCCTGCCCAAACTCATTCTGATAGTTGGGAACCATGTACGCGGTACCGTCGATCTTGGCCTGACTCCACGCGATCTCAGGAACCACATCCCAGATGTCGGGCGCATACGTCTGAATAAAATCCTCGGTCAAAGGATAGAAACCTCCCATAGCCACAGTAGGCTCATAGTGTCCCCAGCTGGAAGCCGTGAAGATCAGATCGAAATCCTCACCGCCCGAAAACAGCAGGGAGTACTTGGTATCATGATCGCCCCAGCTTAAGAATTCCACATTCACGGAACAGTTCAGCTTCTCTTCCAGAATTTTATTGATCTCACCATAAACTTCATCGAAATCCGCCGTTCTTTCTCCAAGCAGATACATGGTCAGATCCACATGCTCGGAAGTATCTATTGCCCCCCCTGAACCGCCTGCAGAACCGCTGTCCGTTGTACCACTGTTTCCTGCCGTGCTGCCGTTACCCGCCGCGGAACCGCCTGCGGATCCGCTGTCTCCGCCGCATCCTGCCAGCAGACCTGTTGCCATTACTGCACTTAAGGTAAGTGCCGCTGCTTTTTTCATGCTCTTTTTCATAGTAGCCTCCTTTTTAATATATGTAATTTGTAAAATTACCGTTTATGACCCTTCTCCCCGCTTCAACAGTGCCCACTCACACTTAACCCTTTACCGCTCCGATCGTAATACCCTGTACAAAATACTTCTGCACAAAAGGATAAGCCAGAACAATAGGACCTGTCACGACGATGGTAAGCGCCATCTTCAGGGTCTGTGTGGGCAGTGAGACGGAGCTGACTACCGTACCGCTGACACCGCTGGCGATCATCTTCTTATATCCCTCGATATTATTGATCTGCTGGTACAGGAAATACTGCAAGGGATACTTGGTTTCAGACTTAATATACAGCATCGCATTATACCAGTCATTCCAGTAGGCCAGTGCAATGAACAGTCCCACTGTCGCCAGAGCCGGCTTGATCAGGGGCACCACCACCTGTACAAGGGTCCTGAACTCACCGCAGCCGTCAATCTTCGCCGCGTCAATCAGAGACTCCGGAATGCTCTGGATGTAACTCTTCATGATCAGCAGATTGTACACGGAGAACACCAGCGGCAGAAGAAGCGCCAGATAGGAATCCGCCAGTCCCAGTGTCTGTCTGATCAACAGGTAATAGGGAACAAGTCCTCCGCTGAACAGTGTGGTAAAGTAGAAGAAGAAAGAGAACACATTCCTCCACTCAAATTCCTTTCTCACCAGCACATATGCCGTCATGGTCTGCAGCGCCAGCCCCAGTGCGGTGCCAAATATGGTCAGTCCGATGGTAGTGGCATAAGCCCTCACCACAACCATTGGCTCGTTAAATACCGTCTTGTATGCCTCCAGGCTGAAATCCTGCGGGAACAGGCTGAAGCCGTTATTCATGATCGCCGTCTCCGATGAAAACGAGCCTGCCAGGATCATCAGAAAAGGGATCAGACAGATCAGCGCTATAAAACCACAGAAAACATAGGCTATAATATTAAGTGCAATAACATCTCTTCCTTTTTTCACTTTTCCCAAGTGACTTGTTTGTGCTGCCATTTCTGTTCTCCTCCCTTAGAATAATGTATAGTCGCGGTCGTAGAGACCCACCAGTTTATTGACAACCAGAACCGTGATGAAACAGAGTACCGACTGGAACAGACCGATCGCCGCCGACATGCCGAAGTTCTGATTCGTGATCAACGCCCGGAAAGTCAGCGTATCGATCACATCCGTATAATTATAGAGCAGACCGGTATTTCCCCCCAGGTTGTAGAACATATCAAAGTTGCCCTTAAAGATTCCGCCTACCGAGAGAAGGAACAGTGTTATGGTAGTAGGCATGATCATGGGGATCGTCACTTTAAAGATTCTCTGGAACACATTGGCGCCGTCGATCTGCGCCGCCTCGTAGATCGAGGTGTCAATACCCATGATCGCCGCCAGATACATGACGGAACCGTAGCCCACGCCTTTCCACAGGTTAAAGAACACCAGGATAAAGGGCCATGCCTTGGGCGTGGTATAGAAAGCAACCGGCTCTCCGCCGAAAGCTGTGATCAGTCTGTTCATAAAACCGTAATCGGAACTGAAAATATTGAATGCCATGACTCCTACGATTACCCACGAGATAAAGTAGGGAAGAAACATAATGGACTGTGATACCTTGCGGTAATGCTTGTTATGTATCTCTGTCAGCAGAATTGCCACCGCGATCTGCGTCACCGTGTTCACCACAATGAACACAATGTTGTAAAGTACCGTGTTTCTGGTCACCAGCCCTGCCTGCCCCGACTGGAAGAAGAACTTGAAGTTCTCCAGACCGTTCCATGCGCTGCCCCAGATTCCCCCGGCGTAAGTGTACTTTTTAAATGCCAGCACAATACCCGCCATGGGGTAATATGCGAAGATCAGGGTATATACCACCGCCGGCATTAACATCAGAAGAAATGCCCGGTATTTATATACCTTTTTGAAGAACCCTTTCACGCCGCCTTTTTCTTTCACCTTCACTGTCATCCCAACACCTCCATACAGCCTTTTGCGAAACACGTTGCGCTTATGTTGCGCGCTGTTGTTCATGCTCCCGTTTGCTTTTTTGTGCTTTTTGTCTATAAAGCAATTATATTCCATGTACATTTTGTCGTCAATGCACTGTGTTTCCAAATTATTACACATCAAAAAGTACAATTTAAACAAATAGGAACAAAAAATGCGCAACAAGCTCATTTCGCTTGTTGCGCATTTTGTTGCCTATACATCTCTGTCACATCTATTCTGTTATCCTGTCCGCATATTTGATCCGATAGATTCTCCTCAGGGAATCGTTGATACGCTCCTCTGAAATAACTCCGTCATTCACCGCCTGCAGCACCCCGTTGTATGC
>CAMWWF010000113.1 GCA_947177885.1 uncultured Lachnospiraceae bacterium | reverse complement strand
TAGGAACTGTCCATTAATAACTTGTGCATTTAACTTGTCTAAATCCGCACAGTCTCCGTTGTCATCAGTCGGCGTACCCTGCCGCGCGACGAGACATGCTTTTTCCTGCTGCCCGGTCTCCTGATAATACCCGATCAGTGCGGCATACTCTTCCATGTAATGTTCCTTCGGTTTGCAGATCCGCTCGGTATTAAAGTAACGCGCCATTTTCCTTCCTCCTGTCTGCCAGCAGACCTTTTAAACTGACTTCCGGTACTCTCCCGCGCTCATGCCCACCGCCTTTTTAAATGCCTTCTGGAAATTGCTGATGGACCGGTATCCGCAATATTCACAGATATCGTTGATCGACCAGGTGCTGGTACGAAGCCTGTATTTTGCCTTTTCGATCCTTGTCTCTGTGATGAACTCCGACAGCCTGACTCCGGTGCATTTCCTAAAATACCGGGAGAGATATTCCGGCGACAGATGAACATACTCCGCCAGATAATCCAGTGAGAGATCACTGCCGAAATTAGTGGATATGTATTTTACCTGATCAAAAATTTCTGTGCCATGATCCGCCTCATTTCTTTTCCTCATTATGGGATCAGGCATAACAGATGTCAATATTTTCGGCGTATACGACAAGACAGGATGCCACAGACGACACCGAATTATCCTTTACCAATAAGCACTTTTTTCCCACGGAAAGCAAATCCGTACATCCTGATACGTTCCTCCGGTATTCCTCCCGCGACAAGAGATGCCTTGTAATTCCGATCCACAATCTGACGGAGCGCCTCTTCCACCGTGTCGGAGAGTTCTTTCTCGTCATCCTCCTGCACCTTGAATTCCATGATAACAGCATTATGATCCGGTGTTCTCGGCTCCAGCATCACATCATAGCGCCCGTAGCCTGTTTCCGAAAGTAAAGCCGTCATACCAGTCTTTTACCTGTTGTTTCCGGTCTGACATACCATATTCTTCCAATGCCGCAAACACGTCCTCTTCCGTAAAACCGAAACTGTCCGCATATTTATCCGAGGTTGTCGTTACCACTTCCAAATTATTTAAATCCGGAAAAACGGATTCTTTGCTTATTCTTGTGATCCCCGTCATAACAGCGCATTCCAAATATGGATTAGTCTTAAATGTGGCATTAAACAAACTTCTGGTAAATGCCACAAGCTCCTTCCAATATCCATTGACATACGCTTCCTGCATGGGGTATCATACTCATCCAGAAGAATGATCACTTTTTTGTCATAATAGCGGGACAAATAACAGGAAAGCTGATGGAGGGCAAGCGTAGCGTCCACATCTTCCATTTCGATGGTTTTCCTGAGAAAGATTTCCTTTTCCGCCTCCTGCAGACCTCCCTCTTCCAGAAGGAAGGCATGCCTGATATATTCATCGGCGATCAGCTGGCAGATCTTTCTCCGGGCAGAAGTGTAATCCGTCTCTTTCACACTGGCAAAACTCAGGAACAGCACCGGGTATGTTCCCTGCAGCTCACGATACTTTTCTTCCTCCCAAATGGAAAGTCCCTCAAACAACTCTCCCCGTCCGGCATATTTCACAGAAAAGAACTTCTCCAGCATACTCATATTCAGGGTCTTGCCAAACCGCCTCGGACGTGTGATCAGTGTCACACTGTCCCCGCTTTCCCACCACTCCCGTATCAATTTAGTCTTGTCAATATAGAAATAGCCCTTTTCCCGAACCACCTCAAAGTCCTGATGTCCGATCCCTATTGTTCCTGCCATATGTTTCCGCTCCCTGTGCTCTGATACGAAACTGTCACTCATTTCCCCGATTACAGTATATCCGTTTCCATTCCAAAAAGCAAAAATATTTTCACTCCACATTCTCAATAGATTCCACGATACTCATCTTCGCGATGGACCGCAGGGGAACCGCCGTTGCGATCAGGCATGCCGCCACAGACAGCACCGCAGCCTCCCCGATCACCCCAAAGGGCACCGGCACAAGCTGCAGGGTATCCGTTTGCGCCGCCCCGATGAACAGCACACAGATATATCCCAGCGCCGCTCCCATCAGGGACGCAAATATGCCATAATATGCGCCCTCCCAGAGAAATGTCTTATACAGGCTGCCCCGGCTCATTCCGATGGCCCTCTGCATACCGATCTCGGCCACGCGGGTATGGATATTACTGTAAACCGTATTAATGATATTCAGGATACCAATGATCCCCACAAAAAGGATCAGCGCAAGACACAGCATCCGGATCTGCTCAAAGCTCTCCTCCATCTGGGCGTCGGACTGGCGGTAAGAGAGCCAGTGTGTCCCCGGGGCATCTCCGCACCAGTCATCCATCCAGTTCTCAAAGGCTTCCGCATCCGCATTTTCCTTCAATAAGGGATAGATTTCGGAATAACGGTCATTTCCAATCAAGGACTCATAAACCTCATCACTCACTATAACCTGTACTCCATTGGTAAAGCCTTCGTTATTGATGGTAACAGGAAAATCCACCACCCCTGCCACGCGCATCGGGAAGTCTCCCATGGTGATCACATCCCCTGCCCCAAGCTGTGTAAATGTGATCTCCATATCGCCATAGGAAAAAGCAGTGGGATTTTTGACCAGACATGCCTTCCCCGCGAGGAAATCTTCTTTCTCCTGTTGGGTCAGCCCCGGAAAGAGTGAAAAAGCTCTCTCTGCATTTACACTGGCAATCTGCAATGTCTCATGGGACTGTGTGACCAGATCCGTGCGAAAAGGCAGCGTCTCTCCCGAATCAAAGACTGTCAGCTTTGACGTGGAAAGGCTCTCCACCAGCTCCTGCGTTCTCATTGCCTCCACCGCCTTCCCGGGGATACCCATGGTTTCGTTTGTGACGGCATAGTCTCCGGAATGCATGGCCTGTACCCGGCTGCCGGCATCCAGCAGTGAAGTAAAGCTCTGCAGTGCAATATAGACCGTGATGCTCATGACAAGGGAAAGGATTGTGATCACAGTCCTGCCCCGCCCCCGTCTCAGGTTAAGCCCTGCGTAATATGCTTCAAAATGAAATATTTTCTTATTTTTCCTTACCCGCCTTTTTATTTTCACGGTTGTCCCCGACATGGCAACTGTGGGTGACACCCGGGAGGCATATCGGGCTGCCGGGAAAGCCGCCATCATGGCAAAGAGCAGCGTGACAGCTATGCTCATTAGCATAAAAAGTATATTTCCCGTATGAACGGAATCAATGGCGGCATTTAGTTCTTCCGTGCTTCCCGCCATAAATAATTCCGGGTTCAGCATGCCTGTGGCTGCAGTCAGAACACCTTTTGCGGAGAGAACCCCCAGCAACAGGCCCACGGGAATCCCGATACCGCAGAGGATCAGCAGCTGCAGGGAAACAAGGCCATAAATCTGTCCCCGCTCACCTCCCATTGCGCGAAGCGTTCCGTATTCCCTGATCCGCTTTGTGACGGAAATCTTCAGAATGTTATAGATCACCAGCCCCGCCGCCGACAACACCAGTATCCCTACCAGGATACAGGCCAATGTCATAAAGGGAAAGCCGATATTCCCGTCCATGCTCCCGTCCTCGTCATAGGAAATGCCAAGGGCATCCAGAAGTACCCAGTTGTACTGGATATAGCGCTCTTCCACATTCAGCGCGGCTGCAAGGTCATTGACAATTTCCTGGAAATCCGTCTTGCTGTGTGTCTTAAAATCCGTGGAAAAAAGCTGATATCTCTCCGGCAGCAGCTTCACCGCCGCGCCGTTTCCCACAATGCCGTCCACTGTGCCGGTGGCATACCCTATATAATTGCTCTCCAGTACGGCTGTCAGTACAAAATCCGCCGTATAATCATATGCCGGATCATAGCCGTCCATGGTATTGATGGAGAGTCCCAGGGAAACGGTATCCCCCACAGACGCATCCAGGCCAAGAACCTTTAACGCATCCTCCGGAAGGGCGATCTCGTTCTCCCTCTCCGGAAGACGGCCTTCTTTTACCCTGCCCAAACCCGGATACATGGACAGCGTATTATCGTGATATTCCCGCAGAAACAGGGTCAATCCGCTGTTTCCAAGCTCCATGCTGCCAATGGTCAGTATGTCTCCCACATCATACAGGCGGTCATCCCCGTGAAGCAATGCCGCCTGCTCTCCGGTGAGCTGGTGAAAAGTGGCATATCGATCGCCGTTCAGCCCTGCGGCCTGTTCCACACGCATAGACTGTAAAATACCTATGGACTGACCGATCACAGTCGTCATGATCGTAGACAGGATAACGGCGATCAGGATCAGAACTGCCGTCACCCGCTGCGCCTTTAACTCTTTCCATGCAAGATTTAAATATGATCTCATTCTAACTTCCATCCCTTTCTCAGAAAATTTTTCTCGTACTTCCCGATCTGAAAAAATCTTCCTTCCGTACACTTGTCTCCGAAAGCACACCGTCAACAATGGCAAAGCGGCGTTCCGCCATCTCCGCGATCCTCGGGTCATGGGTAATGATGACCAGCGTCTTCTTCATTTTCTCCCGAATATCACACAACATTTTCATTACCTCTCCACCACTCCTGCTGTCAAGATTTCCGGTAGGTTCATCCGCAAAAATGATATCCGGTTTCGCGATCAGAGCCCGGGCGATGGCCACACGCTGCTGCTGCCCGCCGGAAAGCTGGTGGGGCAGATGCGTCATACGGGCATTTAATCCCAGTAATGCCGTAACTTCCCGCAGATAGTTTTCATCCGGCTGCTGCCTGTCCAGCAAAAGCGGCATTATGATATTCTCCCGTGCGGAAAGCACCGGCAGCAAATTAAACTGTTGAAAGATAAATCCGATCTTTCTGCGCCGAAAGGTGGACAGCTCTTTATCACTGCCGTTGTGAATATCCGTGGTTCCATACAGCACCGTTCCGGAAGTGGGCGCGTCCAGTCCGCTGATGATGTGGAGCAGAGTGCTTTTCCCGCTGCCGGAGGGTCCCATGATAGAAATGAAATCGCCTTCATGAATGGTCATGTCCGCGTGATCCAGAGCCACCACCCTGCTTTCACCGGCTCCGTAGACTTTTGAGATATCAGTGACTTTAATATCCATAAAAATACTCTCCTTATCCTTTGATAAGAAGAGTATAAAAAACAAATCTCAATTTTTTCTCAAACCGTCGCCGCCGATCAGAATATTTTCTTTTACTTTTATGTTCACCACGCATGAAAGTCCGGAGGTTTACTGTAAAGACCTTTACAGCAAGTAATTGTTACGGCTTTCCGCTTCGAAAAAGTGTTTCTGCTGCCCATTTAACCGTTTTACAAACCGGGGATTTATCTTCGCGTATAGATCAAGTCCGTCATACCATTATATGACTGTGTGTGAAGTAATCTCAACCGGATCTCCTGTTTTGCATTTTCAAAAAGCCGGATACCGGTGCCCAAAAGCGTTGGAACTACAGTAATATAATAGCAGTCGATCAAATCCTCATTGACTAACTGTTGGATAAGATTGGCTCCACCACATATCCATATATCTTTTCCGCTTTTTTCTTTTAAGCTTTTTGCCAAATAAACAGGATCTATATTTACAAATCGAATTTTTTCAGAGGAAGTCTGCTCATTATGCGTAATAACATAAGTCGTAAAATCGTTATATATCCACTCATTGGGTGAAAGTTCAGTGACAACTTGATGATAAGTATTCCATCCCATTAAAATGGTATCAATATTTTTTACAAATTCAGAGTAGACGTCAATATTCTCATTATCGCTGCCTTGTCCCTGCAGCCAATCGACACCGCCCTTGCTATCCGCAATATATCCATCAAGACTCATCGCAATAAATAAACTGATTTTTCTCATGTTACATTGTCTCCTTTAATACCGGCACGCATCCCTGATCCTGAAATATTGGTTCCGGGCATCGCACCGCTTTCAAAATTTTCGCCGCCGATCAGGACTTTTTTGCCGCAGAAAGCAAAACCATACTTCCGTATGCGTTCTTTGGGAATCCCTTTTGCCACAAGATTTTCCCGGTATCCCTTTTCCTCTATCTGCCGCAGCGCCTCCCGTACCGTGTCATTCAGGTCCTTCTCTTCCGCATCCTGCACCTTGAATTCCAGAATGACCGCGTCATGATCCGGCATCAGAGGAGCCGAACCGGATGCCGTTTTCGGTTCCAGTATTACATCATAACGGCCAAAGTCCTTAAATGCAGAACAAGCAGCACAAAAAACAGCAAATAAATACGCTCACGAGTATACATTCAGTATATCGATTTCCCTCCACGAAGTCAACGCCCTAGGTCTCTTATTCCTTTCAGAACAGCACACACAGATGCGCCTGACCGGATATTCCGCATGCTCAGGCTGCCCCCGTGTTTCCGACAGAGCAGATCGCAGATGTACAGTCCCATCCCGAAATGCCCGGAATCTTCATTTCCCTTTTGGAAAGGTTTCACGCCGCTTTTCAAAAGTTCCGCCGGGAATCCGGGGCCGTCATCGGCCACTTCCAGAGACAGCGTATTCCCGTCAAGAGTCAGCCTGACGGAAATCTGCCTCTCTGCAAACCGTACCGCGTTTGACAAAAGATTTTCCGCAATCTGGAACAATATATTTTTATCCGGAAAAATGACTGCTCCGTCTCCCTCGCTGCTGAAGGAAAGCTGCCTGCCGCTGTCCGAGACCACAAAACGCATGGCGTTCTCCAGTTCTCCGGTCAGCATACTCCAATCCACAGGTGCCTTCTCAACCGCTATTTCCTCCAGTTTTTCCACGCTGCTCATAACTTCCACATAACGTTCGATCCGCTGTGTATAATCTTCCATGCGAATCAGATGTTCCATGAGAATTTCTGCGGAATCTTTTTTTACCTTTCTTTCCGAAATGTCATTTTCCGCAATAGTCTCTGACAGGAAGGACTCCTTCACATCATCTTCGTGCCCCGAACACATCTTCCCACAGCACTGCTTCGCCATTTTGACGGATCCCTTCAGGACCGTCAGCGGGTTCCGCAGGTCATGGGAGAATGCCGCGTTCAGGCGCTTTCTTTCCTCCGTCTGCCGCCATAATTCGCGGTTGTTTTTCAGAAGGGACTGCCGCATTGTCTCAAACGCGGAGCAAAGCTGTCCCAGCTCATCCTCCGCCCCCGCTTCGATCGTAAAATCCAGATCATTTTCCATAATGCGGGTGGCGCCCTTTGTCAGAATTTCCAGAGGTTCCTTCAGCTTCAGACGATAGAACAGAGCCGCCGTGACAAGCATCGCGATCACAAAGAAGACTATGGGCAGAACCATTTGCAGCACCGCGAAAATATCGTCTGTAATAGCTGCCTCGGAAGGCGGAGCGGTGACTTCACTTTCTGCCACCTCAAGGGCTCCGGAATTCATACGGATCTCCACAGAGTGCGGCGATATTCTCACGCTTAATTTCATACATGCCCAGAAGGAGAAAACAGAAAGCAGGGCGGCAATGAAAAGATTGACAAAGGCTATGGTGAACAGCACCCTCTTTAATCTCATGTGCTTTATCCATTCCATTTATACCCCACCCCCCAGACCGTTTCTATATAGCCGTGAAGCGATACCCCGGCAAACTTGCCCCGTATTTTCCTGATATGCTCCATAATGGTATCGCTGCTGCCCTCCCCCTCCAGACCCCAGACAATGTCATAAATGCGCTCACGGTCAAAGACCTGTCCCGCATGAAGGGAAAGAAGCTCCACAATGTCAAATTCCTTCCGGGACAGAGTGACCAAAGTTCCGTTAACGGATACCTCGCGCCTGGAATAATCAATGACCATATCCCCGTAAAAGCGCAGAACGGACTGTTCCTGCTTCCGGTTTTCCCGCCGCAGATGAGCCGCTACCCTTGCCCCCAGTTCCTCTATGTCAAAGGGCTTCACAATATAATCATCCCCGCCGGCCTGGAACCCCCTGATCTTATCGGCGGTCTCGATGCGCGCCGTAAGGAACAGGATGGGACAGGAAATGTGATCCCGGATCTTTTCACAGACAGTCAGACCGTCCATACCCGGCATGTTGATATCCAGAAGCACAATATCGGGATTCTTCGCCGCCTGCTGCAGCGCCGCTTCGCCGCTGCAGGCTGTATAAACCTGGAAGGAACGCATTTCAAAATAACTTTTCAGCATATCCACAACGCCCCTTTCATCATCCACGATCAAGATCTTTTCCTGCATGTCATACCACCTCCCGATGACAGTTGAAAAATACTATTTTATAGTTTACAGCATAAATCTCAATTATTTCTCAAATAAATAGTGTAAAGTCTCTATATTTGATAAAGACTTTACACTTTCCGGTTTATGGGTTATGTAATTGCCGTTCATTTCTTTCTCTTGTCAGGCTCCGTAAGATCCATTCTTGAAGCCGCCAGGATTGCTTCCGGTTTATCTTTCAGCTACCGGTTCATACAGATCAAAGCCACCCCTGCTGAATCAAAAAG
>CAMWWF010000112.1 GCA_947177885.1 uncultured Lachnospiraceae bacterium | reverse complement strand
TGACACACAGGATTTTTAACGCCGGCAACGTGCTGGGCGGGACTGCCTTCCTTGCCATGATCGCAGTACCTGGGGCAGTAGAAAGCGGCATGTACATAACTGCTGCAGTGCTGATAGTGATTTTGATCGCATGTGCATACCTGTCCATACGGGAAGAAGGCAAAAAGAAATAGGCTCCGCCGCCTACCAAAGCATGGAGCCTACCAAATACTTAAAAATATCTATGCATCCATTATAAGGGATGCGGAAAGGAAGGTCAAGTGTGTAAAGTTAATTGCACTGATGATACATGTGCATTTTTTCAGGGTGGGAAATGTGGGAAAGAAGAGATATCAATAGAACCAACGCCTACCAGGGATTTTCGGGATGGGAATCGTGTTGTGCCTAACGCATGCCAGGATTACAAGGAGATAGGATATGATGGCACAGATTGAGGTAGATAATATTCTGACAGTTGACTGGTGGTGGGACGAGCAGGAATACCGGTTGCCCAGCCGGGCCCGGATGAAAAGGGAAAGACAGGCCTATGAAGAGGCGGAAAGAGAGGACAGGGAAGTTGAAGACAGGAGATAAGGTGACATGGGACAGCCAGTCCGGCGGGGCATGGACGGAAAAGACTGGGACGGTCATCAGGGAAGTCCCATCTGGAGAGTCGGCAAAACAGTATGTGCCAGATGGGATAAGGAAATCCCATGTCAAATTTGACAATGTAAGCAAGAATGATAGGGTGCTTGTGGCCGTTCAGGCTGGCAAGGATGGGAAGATTACCCATTATTACTGCCCGAGGAAAAGCATGCTGACTGTAAAGGAGGATTAGGGAAATTGAATGAATTGACAGCTTTAATCACACAGGAGAGCGCAAAGATATTCTGTAATTTCGAGCAGGTGGAGAAAGCGCTGCAGGACAGGCTTTCAGAGTATAAGGGGGCGGTGTTCACGGAAGACAGCAAGGCCATGGCAAAGAAGCACGTGGCCAGCCTGAGGGCTCAGAAGAAGACATTCCAGGATAACTTACGGGAGGAAAAGAGACGGTACATGGAACCGTGGGATAGATTCGAGTCCCAGGCCAAGGCCCTGATAGCCATGTACGATGAGCCGATCGACTTCATCAATGGACAGGTCCAGGAGTTCGAGGCAAAGCGAATCGAAAGGAAAAGGGAGCAGATAACGGGCATCTATGATGAACTGGTTCCTCGTTCCTTGCGGGAATATATCCCCTTGTCCGGCGTCTACAACCAGAAGTGGGAGAACGCTACCACAAAGGAAAAGGACATGAGGAACGAGATATCCAGCCTGGTGGAGAAGACGCAGAGAGACCTGGCCGCCATCCAGAGGATGGACTCTGAGGCGGTGGAAAAGGCCATGGACGTGTACCGCAGGAACCTCGACCTTTCGGAGGCCATGGCCTACATAAGCGCCTATGAGAACCAGAGGAAAGAGATCCTTACCAGGGAGCAGGAGAGGCAGCGCCGGGAGGAAGAGGAGCGTGTCCGCCGCCAGGAGCGGGAGCGGCTTCTGGCCGAACAGAGAGCCCGGGAAGAGAAGGAAGCCGCCCTCCGCCAGGCAGAGAAGGAGAAACAGGAGGCTCTGCAGCGTGCCGAGGAAGAGAAGGCGGAAGCCTTAAGGAAGGCGGAACTGGAGCGCCGGGAGGAAGCCAGGAGGGCAGAAGAGGAAAAGGCCGCGGCAGTGGAGAAGGCAAGGAAAGAGGCGGCGCAGGAAGCCGTTGACAGCCTGATTCCCGATGAAGACGAGGATGAAGAACTGTATGAATACCGGATTTCTCTTTCTGCGGATGCAAAAGAAAAGCTGGAACTGTACATGAACAGTGTAGGAATTGAGTGGGAGATAATCATATGATGGATAACCTTTATTATTACAACCAGGGGCGTGAGGTGCCGGAGACTGCAAAGAAACCCATACAGGGAGGCAGAATGAACGGCAAGACAGATATCAATCCCATGTGGAGGATAAAAAAGCTGACGGAGATGTTCGGTCCCTGCGGAATCGGCTGGTATTACAAATCAGCCAGGGAATGGACAGAGATATATGAAAAATCAGTGGCTGCCTTCGTAAAGATAGAGCTTTACATCAGAGTCAATGATGAATGGTCAATGCCAATTCAGGGAACTGGCGGAAGCATGTTTGTGGAGATACAAAAATCCGGCGCCTATGTATCTGATGAGTGTTTCAAGATGGCCACCACGGATGCCATATCCGTTGCCTGCAAGCAGCTTGGGATTGGGGCCGATGTCTACTGGGATAAAGATGAATCCAAATATGGAGACAGGAGCAGTGGAGCAAACCAGAAGCAGAATGAGCAGCTGGACAGGAAAGAGAATCAGGGGAACGATGCTGAGCGTGAATCCATTATGAAAGAGATTTCCAGGGAGCTGGTCAGAACCGGGTATGGATGGGGAGCCGTGGCAAAGACCTATAAAGTGGACAGTGTGGAAAAGGCATCAAAGCTTCAGCTGAAGAATTTCCTGAAAAAAATAAAGGAATATCCTGATAAGGCGGCATCCTGATGAAGTTCGCGGCGAAGATCAAGGACATCGGCCGCACACTGGCCGGCGGCCTGACAATCACCCTGGAGAGCCGGCAGATGGACACGGCGGAGGCCTTGGTGCTGTCCCAGGAGGAGGGCCTGGATGTGGAGATCAGGAAGAAGCGCAGGAAGCGGAGCCGTGATGCCAATGCCTATTATTGGAAACTGGCATCAGAGGCCGCGGACATGCTTCATGTGAGCAAGCCGTACATGCACAATTATCTCCTGCGCAGATACGGGCAGATCGCCATCATTGACGGCCAGGCGGTATATGCAGTCCTTCCGGATACAGATGAAGCGCAGAAGGCTGTGGACGAGGCGCAGACTTACCACCTGAAGCCGACCTCCCAGGTAAAGGAGGGGAAAGGGGGGATCATGTACCGGACGTACATGATGCTGAAAGGCTCCAGCGAGTACGACACCAAGGAGATGTCCCATCTGATAGACGGCCTTGTCAGCGAGTGCAAAGAGATGGGAATAGAGACGATTCCGCCGGAGGAACTGGAAAGGATGATGGCTGAGTATGGGAGAAAAGCTGAAAAGTGTGCTGACAGATGACCTGGAGCATTGTTATATAACCGGAAGCAGTATTGTAGCGATACATCATGTTTTCCCGGGAAAGGGAAGGAGAAAGCTTTGCGGCGATTACGGATTCATAGTTCCCCTGGAGCCTGGACTGCATAACATGTCCGGTGCATCCGTGCACAGTAATCCGAATACCGGGCTTGACCTGCAGTTAAAGCAGGACTGCCAGAAATATTTTGAGGAACATTGCGGCTCCAGGAAGAAATTTATAGAGGTATTCGGAAAATCATATCTTTAAATTTGGTAACTGTTAACGTTCATGCAAGTTAATTCATCACACAAATAAACTGGCGGCGGCTGGACTGCCGCCGGAAAGGAGGAGAAATGGAATTACTGGATTTGCAGAATATTGCGGGAGGTGCGCTGCAGGAAAAAGTGGATGATGCCATGCGCAAGGTACTTGAGAACATGCAGGATCCCAATACACCGTGGAAGGCAAAGCGCCATATTACAATTAAAATTGCCTTTACTCAGAATGAGGAGAGGGATGATACTGCGGTTGACCTATCAGTGGAAATGAAGCTGGCGCCTGTGTCGCCGGTAAGGACAAGGATGTCAATAGGAAGAGACCTGCGTGACGGAAAGATTTATGCGGAAGAATACGGCAGGCAGATCAAAGGCCAGATGAGTTTAGAGCTGGATCAGAACCAGCCGGGGGAGACCGGATTGGATGAAGCGGATACAAAAGAAGATAAAGTGATTGATTTGAGAAAGGCTGCGCTATAAGCAGAAGGTGAAAAAGATGATTGAGAAAGCGCTAAAGTACATTGTGGGTCTTGGGGAGGCAAAGGTGAAGGAGATTACCCTTCCGGATGGAACCGTTCAGGTCTATTCGGACAGGCCGATGAGCTTGGTTGAAAAACGCATACCGATGGCAGAGCCTGTCCTCATGAGCACGCTGACTTCTCTGCTGGATTACATCAGGGAAGAAGTGGATGTGATGGCGGGAAGGATGATAATCCATGTGACCAGCCCGGAGGAAGTCCTTTTATATTCCTGCCTGAATGAAAAGCGGAACCGGGAGTATCTGGTAACTGTGAAGTCGCAGGCGCCGGATTTCAGCTATGGCAGATTTATGGGACATGAGGCATTCTGCATTGGTGTGCAGTCCAAGTTTATTTCGGATCCCGGTACAGACAAGGATCTCCTGCTTAAATTTGCAGGAACGGTAGAGAACGGAAGCGTTGCCGAATACGGGGACGATGGCGTGACACAGAAAGCTACGGTCCGCCAGGGGATTGCATCAAAGACAGACGCGATTGTACCCAATCCTGTAATTCTGCGGCCGTACAGGACATTTCCGGAGGTTGAGCAGCCGGCCTCCAGCTTTATATTCCGTATGAAAGAAAATGACGGCGTGTGCTGTGCCCTTTTCGAGGCAGACGGAGGCGCATGGAAGAATGAAGCCATGAGGAACATTAAAGAGTATCTGAAGGAGAACCTTTGTGACCTTCTGGATCAGTTCACTGTAATTTCGTAACAGGGATTCCGCCCGTATTTCTTTGCCGGGTGCGGGCGGAATTTTGACAACCAGACCGTTTCAGGAGGACATATGGAATATATTCTGGTAATTCCAGGCACCCTGAATAATCTGAATGATTACATAGCTGCAGAGCGTACGAACCGCCACAAGGGGGCGAAGATGAAAGCGGACAACGGAAAGATGGTTGCCGTGGCCATCAGGCAGTGCATAAGGGGAGTCCGGATTGATAGGCCGGTATTCATGGAATACACCTGGGTGGAAAAGAACCGGCGCCGGGACCTGGACAATATATCATCGTTCGGGCGTAAGGTGATCCAGGATGCCCTGGTGGAAACAGGGGTGCTAAAAGATGATGGCTGGAAGCATGTTGTCGGTTTTTCAGACAGGTTCCAGGTGGATAAGGAAAGACCACGCATTGAAGTAAAAATCAGAGAGGTATAGAAGATATGGCGCGTCCTAAACAGGACGGATTACTCTATTTCTCGTTTGACACAGATTTCTTTTATGCAGACCAGAGGATAAAAAGACTGCATTCCAGATATGGAAGCGACGGGATGCTGTTTTTCATCTATCTGCTGACAGAAATCTATCGGAACGGATATTACATAAGGTGGGATGGGGAGAGTGTGGATAATGCCATGGATGATCTTCATCTTTCGGAAGGGCTCATAGAGCAGGTAATGACATTCTTGATCAGCCGGTCACTACTCACAAAGAGAACACTTGCTAATTCGGACACTATCATTACCTCGCCGGGGATACAGAAACGGTACCAGGAAGCTGTTAAAAGCCGGAAAAGGGATGTGTGCGTTGATCCTGAAATCTGGCTTCTGGGTGAAAACGAAACAGCTGCCTATATTAAAGCTGCCGATAATGGAAATAAATCCTGCGGAAATGGGAATAAATCCTGCGGAAATGAGAGTAAATCCTGCGGAAATGACATAAAGAAAAGTAAAGTAAAGGAAAGTAAAGAAAATAAAAGAGAAACTGTGGCTGCAAACCGGTTTGAAGATTTCTGGAATGAGTACCCCAAAAAACAGCGCAGGTACCTGGCTGAAAATGCGTATTGTGAATTGATCCGGACTGGAAAAGCAGTAGAAGACGTACTTGTGGAAGCTGCGAGGAATTATGCCCGGTCATGTGCTGCCATGGAGACGGATACAGTGCATATAAAAAATGCAGATAATTTCCTGAAGGAATTTGTATTCGAGGACTACCTTCCTGGGAAATATCAGGAAACAGATAAAAAGAGGGGTAATAAAGACAATCCGAAGGAATCCACAGCGGAAGAAGAGGAACTGGCTGGAGATGACTGGATGAACTACGGGGCCTATGACTGGGACAGGGAGGGCATATGGGATTAGTCAGAACCGTGATGTTTGGGGAGATGGAGATCCCGGATGACAAGGACAGAATAATCATGGAACTGGACAGATGCAGGAAGGGATTTTTCCACCATCCGTCAAGATACCTGCAGACAAGGATTGATTATCTTGAGTATGCCCTGGACAGATTCCGGAGGGATGGAGATGTATGAGTTTAAAGAGCAGGACGCATGGAACTTCGCAAGGCATGTCGGCATCCAGGCGAGTAAAAACGGGAACAATCTTCACTTTATGGTCTGCCCGTACTGCCGGCCAAGGCCTACAAACGGGAATGCGAAGTCTTTTGCAATCAATTTAATGACAGGCCAGTTTAAGTGCCTGCGGGCATCATGCGGGGTAACAGGGAACATGGTCACGCTTTCCAAAGACTTTGATTTCTCCCTGGGAAGCGATGTGGATGAATACTACCGCCCGAAACGCCAGTTCCGCAGGATGAAGACGCCGCAGAAGCCAATAGAGCCGAAACCTGAGGCGATACGCTACCTGGCAGGCCGCGGCATATCCGAGGAAGTGATCCGGAAATATCAGATCACGGTGCAGACAGAGCACCCCAACATACTGGTATTTCCTTTTCTGGACGATTCTGGAAAGATGCAGTTTGTGAAGTACCGGAAGACAGACTTTGACCGGGAGAAAGACAGAAACAAGGAATGGTGTGAGGCCGGGTGCAGACCGATCCTGTTTGGCATGGCACAGTGTGAAGAAGATTCTGGGCGTCTGGTGATTACAGAGGGACAGATAGACAGCCTTTCTGTAGCAACGGCAGGGATCCGGAATGCGGTGTCCGTCCCGACAGGTGCGCAGGGGTTCACCTGGATGCCGTACTGCTGGGACTGGATAAACCGGTTCCGTGAGGTTGTGGTATTTGGTGATTACGAAAAAGGCAGGATCACGCTGCTGGAGGAGCTGTCATCCAGGCTGAAATGTACCGTGAAGCATGTCCGCGAGCCGGATTACAGGGACTGCAAGGACGCGAATGACATCCTTCAGAAGTACGGTGCTGATTACCTCAGGTCGTGCGTTGAAAATGCGGTAATGGTACCGGTGCGGAAAGTGGTTGACCTGGCGGAAGTGGAGAATGTGGATATCTTTCGGCTCCGGAAGCTTAAGACGGGGATAAGGCAGCTTGACCGGCTGCTGTACGGCGGGCTCCCGTTTGGGGGACTGGTGCTGATCTCCGGGAAGCCGGGGGAGGGGAAGAGCACCCTGGCAAGCCAGGTCCTTGTGAATGCGCTGCACCAGGGACACAGATGCTTCGCGTACAGCGGGGAGCTGCCGAATTACCAGTTCCGCGCATGGATGGATTTCCAGATCGCCGGAAGGCAGCATATATTCGAGTACCAGAACCAGTGGGGAGACAGCAATTACAACATTTCGGACACAAACCGGCAGATGATAGCCGACTGGTACCGCGGGAAATGCTTCCTGTATGACAGTGATATGGTTGACGGGGACGAGCGGGAAAGCCTTACGGTAACTGTTGAGGATGTGATCATGAAGCATGGGGCCGATGTCGTGCTGCTTGACAACCTGATGACTGCACTGGACTTTGAGAAGGTATCCGCCTATGACAAGTACGATAAACAGAGCCTGTTTGTAAAGAAGCTGGCAAGGCTGGCCCGGAAGCACAACGCCCTCATTCTGCTGGTGGCGCATAAGCGGAAAAATAACTTCTCCGCAAACGAGAATGATGAGATCAGCGGGAGCGGCGATATATCCAACCTGGCATCCATCACCATAGCCTATGAGAAGGACCGGGAGCTGGGGAGCAGCCAGCGGCGCCTGAAAGTATCAAAGAACCGTCTGTTCGGAAAGACGGAGCCGGGCGGTTACATAATGGATTTTGATGAAAAGTCAAAGAGGATATATGCCCGCGGGGATGACCTGGATTATGACTTTAAGTGGGATTTAGAACGCGAGGCAGATACAGCCAGTGGCGGGTGGATGCAGATTGAAAATGGTGTAGAGACACCGTTTGACTGATAGGAGGTGTCATTTGGCAGGTGTAGATTTTCCAAAAGGCTCAGCAGAATGGGCGATGATGGCAGAGTTCTGGGTGCTTTGCAAGAAATACTGGAAGCCGGAGAAAAGTGATGAATACTGGGAGTCTTTAAAAAATGAGCTGGATGGTTTCTGGAAAAAGCAGCAGGGAGAGAATTCTGTTTTCGCAAGGGGGCTTGCGGATGTTTTGAATCGTTTCCTTGCAGGAAGGATTGAATCAGGTGGCAGCTGAAATGTCAAAGAAAAGGGAGAAAGCCCCATGGGGCACATACGCAAAGGTATTCTGGAAATTTTATGAATCAAAAACCCGGAAGCAGAGGGAAGAATTTGAAGATACAGACCAGGCAACGCGGGCCCAGAGATCCATGCTCTGTCTTATGGGCAGGAAGGGGATCCACGATGTGAAAGTTAAGCGGCGGAGGAATGTGCTGTATCTGGAAAGGGTGGAGAAGAATGTTAGAAAAAATCGTTCTGGAGATTGAAGAAATGGAATATCCCCACAGGGATATATGCC
>CAMWWF010000111.1 GCA_947177885.1 uncultured Lachnospiraceae bacterium | reverse complement strand
CGATTACCCTGGGATTCTCCAGCATCTTCCGGTACAGAGGCAAAGTCAGCCTGGTCCCTGCCAGCTGGGGAATGTTGTAAATGACAAAATCCGTGTCCGGAGCCGCGGCGGAAATGTCATTCCAGTATTCTGCAATGGCATATTCGGGAAGATGGAAATAAATAGGCGGAATAGCGGCAATGGCATCCACTCCCAAAGACTGGGCATGAGCGGCCAGTTCCCGGCTGTCGTCCGTATTATTGCAGGCCACATGGGCAATCACCGTGATCTTTCCCTGAGTCTCCTCCATAACGGCTTCCAGCGTCCGCTTACGTTCCTCCTTGTTCTGATAAATACATTCTCCGGAAGAACCGCATACATACAATCCCTTTACGCCCTTTTTCATCAAATGCGCCGCCAACTCCCGGGTCCGTTTGCTGCTGACCGTTCCGTCCTCCTCATAACAGGCATAAAAAGCCGGAATAATCCCCTGATACTTTTCTATACTGCTCATCTTTATACTCCTTTCCGTTTCTCTCTCATGTCACTATGCTTCGGATATGGCCTTAACAAAACGCCTGGTAATATCTCTGGGTCTTGTGATGGCGGTACCGATTACCGCAGCATGAATGCCGCAGGCAAAAGCCTCCTGGAGCTGCGCTCTCTCCCATATACCCCCCTCTGCAATCACGGGTATTGTCAATTTTTCCGTCATCTTTTTCAGCAATTCATAACAGGGAATGGCCGTTCCCTCTGTGGCCTGCGTGTATCCGCAGAGCGTAGTGCCTGCAAAATCAAACCCCAGCTCCTGAGCCCTGAGCGCATCCTCAAAAGTGGAACAATCCGCCATAAACAGCATATCCGGATACTTCTCCCTTACAATCGGGAAAAAGCTGCTGATGGTCATTCCTCCCTCTCTCATCCGGTCCGTGGCATCCATGGCGATAATATCCGGCTCCACCTCCATCAGAGCGTCGATTTCTTTCATGGAAGGGGTAATATACACATCCTCTGTCCCCTCATAGACTACCTTGTACAGACCGATGATCGGAAGGTCCACCGTCCTCCTGATCTCCGCAATGTCCTGAGGCGTGTTGGCTCTGATTCCCACCGCTCCTCCTTCCATTGCGGCATAAGCCATACGGCCCATAATGTAGGAGCTGTAGAGCGGCTCTGTCTCCAATGCCTGACAGGATACCACAAGACCGCCTTTAAGCCTTTTTAAAGCCTCTTCCTTTGTAAGTCTGCCTTTTCTCAAAAACTTCTCCTTGTCCATCCATACTCCTCCTTCTTTGCTTTGTTTTCTATGATCTCCTGTTCGCTGCGCACAGCAATCAAAGTTTTCCGATTTCACTTTTGATCCTCATGTCACGCCGTCTGACCTTCACACTTCTCCCAGCCGCTGCCTGCAGTAATACACCGCTCCTGCCATCCCCGCCCGGTTGGCCAGCTGTGCCGCCGTTATCTCCAGACCCGGCACAAATTCCGGATGAACTCTTTCCAATACCTTCTCTCTCACCTTATCAATGAAAAGCTTCTGCTGGGAAGAAACGCCTCCTCCGATAATAACGATTTCCGGATTAAAGATATGAATCAGCCCTCGAATTCCCGCCGCAATATAGCCCATCCATTCATCGGCAATGCGGATCATTTCTTCATTGCCCTTTTCTATTTCCCGGAATATCACTCTGCCGTCCACTGTCTCCTGAGAAAGACCCTCTATTCTGCCCTCGGCGATTGCCTGCCTTACCCGGTGCACAAGCGCCGTCATGGATGCGAATTGTTCCAGGCATCCGATATTGCCGCAGCAGCATTCCTCTGCTCCGTACTGAACGGTAACATGACCTATCTCTCCCGCAAAACCGCTGGCTCCCAAAAGCAGCTCCGAATTTACAATGATACCGCCGCCTACGCCGGTTCCTATGGTAATTGCCACCGCATTTTTCTTTCCTCTGGCTGCGCCCAGCCACACTTCTCCCAATGCGGCGGCATTGGCATCATTCAGCACATAAACAGGCACATGGAAACGCTTCTCCATCTCCTCGCCAATTTTACTGCCCTTCCAGTTTTTCACATGACCTGCACTGCCGTCCACCGTGCCTTTTACGGTATTGATGGACCCGGTGGCAGATACACCGATGGCCCGCAGTTCCTGAGAGGATACGCCTGCCTCCTCCAGAAACAAAGCGCTGCTTTTTATAACCGTCTCCAATATAGGGGTCTCATATCCGTCAAAACTCACCGAATATTCCGATGTGGAGAGAAAAACCCCCTCCTGGTCCACCAGACCGATTTTAACAAACGTTCCGCCGATATCCACTGCCAGATAAAAATTCTTCCGCCCGTTCTCCATATCTATTCCTCTCTTTATTTACAGCCTGTTTTTCCCTGCCGCCGCCGTCATTTCTGCATTCTTGGCAAGACATTACAGTCTTTAAAATCCGCCTGGCAGCCTATCCACACAGGCTCTCAGCTCCGGAATTCTTTCAGCCTTTCTTTCCTATCTTCAGCCGCCACTCAGCATCTTATCCACACAGGCTCTCAAATTCAGAATAAATTCCTTCTCTCTGGGATACTGACGGAAAGACAGCTCCATTCCGGCCTCCCGGCGGATCAGTTCCATTACCTTATCTCTTCCTATCCGGGATTCCAGCAGGCACAGCGCCCGATAATCGTCAATGGCTTCCTTTTGAACCATAAGCCGTATGGATTCATCCGGAATACCGTCCTTTCCCGGATAAACCAGGAAAGGGTCTCCTGCCGGAAAGAAATTGTCCGCATCCGGAGTCTCATAAGGATTTATCTTCTTCCTGGAAAGACCGCTGTTGTAAAAATTAAATCCCCAATGAAGGAACCCGTCTATATGGTGCCAATACAGAAGAACCCCGTATATCCTGTTGCGCCAGCTGGGCATACTGATAAACCGATTGGGCACATCTTTTGTCTGGGAACAGCAGTAATAACACCAGAGCTTTTCAGGACGCCTTTCCAAAAACGGCTCTATATGGTCGGTTGCGCATACGGGAATGTCCACCAGACCCTTCTCGTAGTATTTATAATCCGTGACAGCCTCTACTATGGTGCAGCCCTTCAGCAGACTGCGTACCGTGCTCTGAGAGGTCTGATAATGTTCGGAATTCAAATCCGGCTCATCCGAAATATGGAAGAAACTGCATTGTAACAGCCCTCTGCGGCTCAGCAGATCTTTTACCTGAGGAAGCAGGGCGGTAAGGAATTTCAGATATTCAGGGTCACTGGAAGGCGTATCCCATCCGAATATCTTCTCCTCCCGTCCGTTTACCATAGCCACCACCTTGGGTGCGGCTGCAGCTCCCCACTGGGTAAACAGATGGCAGATCTCAAAATACGCAATCCCTGCCTCCAGACAGACATCCAAAAAACGCTCCAGCTTTGATAAATCCAGCCTGTACTCACCCTCCGCCAGCTCCACATCCACCAGCTGTACGGTAGTTCTCTCTCCTCCCACCTCTGTATCCAAAGGCGGTGTAAGAACGGGTGTAAGGATGGTATTGCAGCCTCTCTTGATATAAACTGCCAGGAAATTCCGGAAAATCCTCCAGAACTCCTCAGAAAACACTTCAACTCCGTAATAATCCGCAATTCCATCGTAGTGGAACCACTCTGTGTGAGGGATATTCAGTTTTGGAAGAGATTCCCCTGACACCTGCACCGTGACTGTCAATTCCTCTGCCTTCCGGGCGCCCCCATTCTCCAGACCGCCTGTTTCGCCTTTACCTGCAGAAGCCTGCACACTTTTTTCGGAAGCGTCTGCAGAAATCTCATTTTTCTCTTCCAGTGCAAAGGTAAGACAGCATTGCCCTGCGTCCTGCCTGGGACAGACATCTATCCAGAGGCTTCTCCAGTCCCCCGTCACCTCAAATGTTTCTCCCGGTTCCAGGTCTTTCAAAAGATCCGGAGCCATTCCGGCCTCATAGAAAAGATAATCCTCATCATAAGAATCCGGATTACAGCTGCGGCGGCACATTACATTAAGTACCTGCCGCACTCTCACATCCGCCTGTACCTCTCCTGCGGAAGAGACAACAATGCGTCTCACATCCCTCTCATCCTTCTGCAGAGAAGTATCTCTGTACGCAATTTGAAAGGAAACCTCTTCCCCCACATAGCCGTACAGGGGTTTTTGTCTGTCCAACTCCAGAAAATCTCTGTCCGCTCCCACCTTGTCCAGCGAACTCACAAGCTTCGTTTCCAGCATGATGTCCTAACCTCCCGTTTTGCCAAATCTGCTGTGAATAAATGTGAATCTTTTATATTTTAAACCCGTGCTGCTTCTCACCCCTCTGCCATTAATTCCTCCAGAGAGTACACTGCCAAAGTAATGGCATATTCTTCATATTCGTACCAAAGGGCGATGTCACCTCCCGGCAGTTCGGTAAGGCAGCTGTAGTAATAAGGCGCCTTATTGACAGGATAATGGTACTTCCATTCCACTTCCCCGGTCTTTTCCTCTATCAGTCCTATTGCTATAATACCGTTTACGCGATGATAGGCTTCCTCATCCCCTCCGGGGTAACTGGCTATCAAAGCAGGCTTTCCCTCAACGGGATGGGAATAATTGATTACACTTACCATACAATTACCGCAGTACCTGAGTCCCGGGTCCCTCCGGAATGCGCTCCAGGTCACGCCGCCGTCCCGACTGTCCGCATAAGTAATTTCACGGATCATATTTCTGGAGAACATCCGCAGGCTTCCGTCCGGCATCTGTACCATCTGAGATTCCGAAGACTTAACGTATTCCCCGTTCTCCCGAAAGCCGGTGTCCTTTGCCCGTTCTCCTCTTTTCCAAGTTACCCCCTGGTCCTCCGTGTAGATTACACTGGCGAACTCGGTGCCCAGATTGTTGTCATAAACAGCAAAAAGCATTCTTTCCTTACCCTGATAATGATAGCAGAAACCTCTGCCGGGACATACCGCCGTAAATCCTTTCCCTTCGATCTGTGCGCTGACAAACTGCAGCCTGCTCCAGGTTCTGCCCTCATCACTGCTGATACGGCACACAATGTGAAAGGCCGGATAAGATTTAACAGGAGAAGCCGCAAAAAATATATTTGCATGAATCTTTTGGTCCGTCATTCTGCCTTCGCCGTCAAGCTGAGGAATCATCACCTTCTGGACCTTTCCCTCCCTGCGCTGGTACAGATACATCTCATCATCAAGCAGATAATCATCGTAAGGCTGTCCGTCTTTGATCCTCAAAACCGGCAAATAGCCGTCTTCCCCTGCATCGCCGGCATAATAAGGATACGTCTCTTCGTTCAGTTCCTGGGTCTCTGCACAGGTATGGCTTTCCATATTTTTCAGAGCCAGCTTTCCGTTGGCGTGCCGCCCGCCGTTTTGCTGTCCGCACACCATTCCGTTAACCGCCCAGCCTCCTACAAAAGCAGGACACAGATCTGCCAGCAGATACAAATTTCCCCTGCCGTCCTCCCCTAAAGCAGGGTCAATAAAGCCTGCACTGAAAATACATCTGTCCGAACCGTCCTCCACATCCTCAAAATGATTTACAAATTGTCTTTCCCAGCTGTGTCCGTTATCCGAAGACCTGGCAATCACCGTCTCCAGATTCCCTGCCGCATCCAGCCCGTGGCTCCAACGGGCATCGCAGGACGCTATCAAAGTGTTTTTTTGTGTTACCCACAAACCGGGAATCCGAAACCGTTTGCTTCCCATGCACTCCCCGGGAAATGGCTCTGTCACTGTCTTAATCACATTTACCTCTTTTCCGTGCTTCAGCACATTTTATATTCAGCCGTAGCAGCATTGTATTCAATATAAGCAAAAAGCCACCCACAACACTCTTCAAAATATAAGGGTTATGGACAGCTCCTGTCAAGTTCCGAAAATAACCGTTTTGTATTACTTCATCACCTTCTTGGCTGTTGAATATCATTTTTTTCTTTTTCTCTGGCAGCCATATACTCTTCATCTTCTCTCAGGGGATCAAAAAAGCTGTCCGGTTTTAACGCTTTCTTAATCCTCCATGTACCAAACCATATGGGCGCAGAAAACATTACAAACATCATAAGCTGCGGTATAAGCAGTACTACATAAAGCCATACAAGATTTAAGGCAAGAAACAACACTGTCAGCAGCCATCTGTCACCGGACACTACCAATGAGAATAATAGCTTTTTTCCTGTCTTAAATTCCGGATACAATACACTGATTACAGGGAGATACCAATACAGTACCATTGAAACAATAATCCAGCAGAATAATATCAGATAGGCAAAAGTATTTAATTCCCGGCCAAAGACAATGTAAAAGCCCAGGCCTACGGTAGGAACCGAAATTACCATAAGAAGATTACCGATCAGAAAATATTTCTTAAAATATTGAAACATCGTAGGAAGCATTTTGCCTTCCTTACATTCAAATACATCATTCAGATATGCTGCCGCTGCAAACAGCGCCGGATACAGCCCCAGCACTACCAGCCCGCATAAGGATAATATCACAATGCACAAATTCACCAGAATCAGCCTGCTGACACAATCAAAAAATCTGTAAAAACGTGAACTCTGCATTTTCTCAAACGCTTCCAGCTCCATATAATGTATCCTTTCAACTATTAAGAGGAATGAAACTGCACCAGGGCTGATGACACAACCCCAGTGCAGAGACATCATTCCGCTATTAACAGTATCTGTGTTTTAACCAACAATACCTGCATTGCTGGCACTCTCCACAAAGCGCTTCTGCACAAACATATAAAGCACAATCAGAGGTACAACTACCAAAAGAGAACTTGCCGTTAATATTGAAGCCTGATACAATACATTCTGGTTTTCAAAGAAGAAATCTCCCGGAATCTTACCGTGTATACCCCACAAAGCGTTCTGCATGTCGCTGGATACATCCAGCAGTTTAACCATCAGATTCAGCTTATTGGAAACGAAAAGATTCGTAAAGTATGTATCATTCCAGTTCCACACAAAGCTCAGAACCGACACGGTAATAATACCCGGTACGGCATTGGGCATAATGATGCTGAACAGTGTTTTGACAAAACTGCACCCGTCCATATGCGCTGCTTCTTCCAGCTCTCTGGGCAGTCCGCGGAAAAACTGACGGAAAATGTAGATATACAGTCCTGATTTTAATCCCATACCGCAGATATCCAGCAGATACAGTACAATCGGATTTCCCAGCAGGTTTATGGAAGAACCGGTAATCAGACCGAAAATTCCAAAAACATCAAAATTCCGGAAAAACATGTACTGCGGCAGCATCAATACAGAAGGCGGTACCACAATTGTCAAAATAACAATGGCAAACAGCTTCTGGGTCTTTTTGGACCGAATTCTTGCAAAGGAATATCCTGTTACCGCTGCCGATAATGTCTGCAGAACTACCTGCAGAGCTGTGGTTGCAAGAGTATACAACAATGCCTTCGGATAATTCAGCAGATTAAACGCCACAAAAAGATGCTCTATGGAAAAAGAGGAAGGAACCCACGTGGAAACCGGACTTCCCACTTCTGCCGGCGACATAAAAGTGGAGGATATCATCTGCAGTATCGGCATGAGGATAACCATACCGATACAGAGAATCAATGCATACCGCAGTATGGACATGAATAAGTGTCCTCCCTTACGCCGCATCCAAAATGCCCATTCGTTGGCGTTTCTCGGAATACGTCTTCCTTTGGCAAGAGCTGCAGTCTTGGTTTTGGTTTGGGGCTTGCCCTTTGACTTAGCTTTAGTCATTGTAGAACACCACCTTTCCCAGAATCATGCACACTACACCGATGACAACAAGGGTACACACCAGGAATACCACACTCATAGCCGCACTGTTTCCGTACTGGGCCTGACGAAATGCCGTATTCTGAATCGACTCAATCAAATCGGTTCTCATCAGGTTATCTGTAATTGTGTAAACTACATTTGTCATTATCAGCGGTGAAACCGTAGGAAGCGTAACTTTCCAGAAAGTTTCATAAGCCGTTGCGCCCTCCATCTTCGCCACCTCATACATACTGGGACTGATGGACTGCAGGCCCGCCAGGAATATCAGCGTCTGCACACCGCTCAGCTTAATTGTTTCAAATACATTGGAAATCGCTCCCAGCAACGTTCCGATCAGATCTTTCGGAAGTCCCACGCTGCTTATCAGGAAATCCACCAGAATCAGGGCACCATTCATACTTCCGCCGGCGCCGCTGCTGCTGTCCATACTCTCCATGGTCACACCTGTCAGCTTAATGCTGATCAAATCCGTTGCCAGAATAATCGGGAGGAAAAACAATACTCTCGCAGCGCCTCGGAACTTAAATTTACCGTTCAGCAGCACGGCTGCAAATAACGAGAAAAATATAATCAAAATTGTCTTCGGCAGTGCATCGGTGAAAGTTTTAATCAGCTCCTGATAATATGTGGCATGTGTACGAAGCACATATACATAGTTGGAAATTCCTGTCCATGACTTATGAACTCCGTCTATATCCAAAGTCACCTCATTCAGGCTGAATAAGACAACTTCTACCAGCGGCTTCAGGAAAAAGAATAC
>CAMWWF010000110.1 GCA_947177885.1 uncultured Lachnospiraceae bacterium | reverse complement strand
GATTACGGAATCTTACAGGGAGACGGAGGCGCTGCCCATCGTGATGCGCCGGGCGAAGGCCTTTGAGCATATTCTGGATAACATTCCCATTATCATCAGGGAGAACGAGCTGATCGTGGGCAGTACCACCATCGCTCCGAGAGGATGCCAGACCTATCCCGAATTTTCCTATAAGTGGCTGGAAGCGGAGTTTGAGACTGTGGCCACCCGCAAGGCAGATCCTTTCTACATAGCAGATCAGACCAAGAGAGAGCTTCTGGAGGCGGATGCCTACTGGGAGGGTAAGACCACCAGTGAACTGGCTACTTCCCTTATGACGGAAGAGACCAGGAAAGCCATCGACCATAATATTTTTACCCCCGGAAATTATTTTTATAACGGCGTGGGACATGTCACCGTGCAGTACGATAAGGTACTGGCTGTCGGGTATGAGGGCATTATCGCGCAGGTGGAGGACGAGCTTGCAAAGTGCGATCCCGGCGACCAGGATTACTGTACCAGAAGCCAGTTCTTACAGGCCGTGCTCATCAGCTGCCGTGCGGTCATCCGCTATGCCCGGCGCTATGCCGATCTGGCGGAGAAGGAGGCGGCTGCCTGTGCGGATGCGGGCAGAAAGCAGGAGCTTCTGCAGATCGCTTCCAACTGCCGCAGAGTGCCTGCGAAAGGAGCCACGGGCTTCTATGAGGCGTGCCAGAGCTTCTGGTTCGTACAGCAGCTTTTACAGATCGAGTCCAGCGGGCATTCCATTTCCCCCGGACGCTTCGACCAGTATATGTATCCTTATTATAAGAAGGATCTGGACGGCGGTAAGCTGACCAGAGAGTTTGCCCAGGAGCTTCTGGACTGTATCTGGGTGAAGCTGAACGACCTGAACAAGTGTCGTGACGCGGCAAGTGCGGAGGGATTTGCGGGCTACAGCCTGTTCCAGAATCTGATTGTGGGCGGTCAGGACAGGGACGGCAACGATGTGACCAATGACCTGTCCTTCATGTGTATTACGGCGTCCAAGCATGTATTTTTGCCCCAGCCTTCCCTGTCCATCCGTGTGTGGAACAAGACACCCCACGCGCTGATGCTGAAGGCGGCGGATCTGACCAGAACGGGAATCGGACTTCCTGCTTACTATAATGACGAGGTGATCATTCCCTCTCTGCTGAACATGGGGCTGACCATGGAGGATGCCAGAGAGTATAATATCATCGGCTGCGTGGAGCCTCAGAAGGCGGGCAAGACCGAGGGTTGGCATGATGCGGCATTCTATAATATGTGCCGTCCTCTGGAGCTGGTGTTTTCCAACGGCTATGACAAGGGTGAGAAGATCAGCATTGAGACCGGCCGTGTGGAGGATATGACCAGTTTCGAAGAGTTTTATGACGCTTATAAGAAGCAGATGGATTACAATATCTCCCTGCTGGTCAATGCGGATAACGCCATTGATGTGGCTCATGCCACACGCTGTCCGCTGCCCTTCCTTTCCTGTATGGTGGATGACTGTATCAAGAGGGGCAGGACGGTGCAGGAGGGCGGAGCCGTCTATAACTTTACCGGCCCCCAGGGCTTTGGCATTGCCAATATGGCGGATTCCCTCTATGCCATCAAGAAGCTGGTATTTGAGGAGAAGAAGGTGACTCTGGCCGAGTACAAGCGAGCCCTTGCCATGAATTACGGACAGGGATTTGACGAGATCTCGGCGGCGGAGATCGTGACCCAGATCGTTCGGGAGATGGAAGCCAAGGGCATGCAGGTGGACGAGAACGAGATCGCCACCATGATCGCAACAGTTATGAATGCAGAGCTTCCTGCGGAAGAGAAGCAGAAGTACGAGGCTCTCAGGGCGATGATCGATGAAGTGCCCAAATTCGGAAACGATATCGAGGAAGTGGATATGTTTGCCAGGGATGTGGCTTACACATACACCAGGCCTTTGCTGAAATACAGGAATCCCAGAGGGGGACAGTTCCAGGCGGGACTGTATCCCGTGTCCGCCAATGTGCCCCTTGGCGCGCAGACAGGCGCTACACCTGACGGCAGACTGGCACACACTCCCGTGGCGGACGGTGTGTCACCCTCCGCTGGCAAGGATGTGCACGGGCCTACCGCGGCGGCAAACTCTGTGTCCAAGCTGGATCACGGAATTGCTTCCAACGGTACTCTGTTCAACCAGAAGTTCCATCCCACGGCGCTTTCCGGAGAGAAGGGACTGGAGAACTTTGTGGCACTGATCCGTTCCTATTTCGACCAGAAGGGAAGCCATATGCAGTTCAATGTGGTGGACAGGGAGACGCTGCTGGATGCCCAGAGGAATCCTGAGAAGTACGCACATCTGGTGGTCAGGGTTGCAGGTTACAGCGCGCTGTTCACAACCCTTTCCAAGTCTTTGCAGGATGATATCATCCGGCGTACGGAGCAGGGATTTTAGAGCGTGCGGGCATTCTTTCCATGCAGGATTTCTGCGGTAAAGAGGCAAGGAACTGTTCAGACAGGGCGCTGAGCTGTCGCGATGTTTCAGGTTCCGGGTACGGTTGTGACGGAGGATACTGACTTGAAAAATGTATTGTATGTGACGGATCTGGACGGGACGCTGTTGAACAGAAGCAGCAGGATCAGCACCGGGAGTATGGAGATCATCAATGGTCTGGTGGAGCAGGGAATGCGGTTCACTTATGCCACGGCCAGGTCATTGGTGTCGGCCTCAGTGGTTACAGCCGGGTTGTCTGCCCATATCCCTGTCATTGTGTATAACGGGGCGTTTATCATGCAGCCTGCCACCGGAGAGATACTGTCACAGGAGAAGCTCGGCGGGGAAGAGATCCGCGCGGTAAGAGTCGTTCTGGATGAGTATGATGTGAACCCTCTGGTGTACTCTTTCACAGACGGTGTGGAAAAGGTGTCCTGGATCACCGGAAAAGAAAACGAGGGTATCAGATACTATCTGGATTCCAGGAAGGGTGACAGACGCCTGAATCCGGTAGATAATAAGGAAGAATTATATCGGGGGAATATATTTTATTTTACCTGTATTGGGGAAAGAGAGGAGCTTCGGCCCGTATATGAGGTCTTTTCACGGGATGACAGATACCGCTGCACTTTTCAGCAGGAATTGTACAGACCGGAATTCTGGTGTGAGATCATGCCGGCGAAAGCGACAAAGGCATATGCCATCCAAAAGCTGAAGAAAGCCTGGAACTGTGACAGAGTGATCTCTTTCGGCGATGCCGTAAATGATATTCCCATGTTTGAGGTATCGGACGAAGCCTATGCCGTGGAGAACGCGGCGGAGGAATTAAAGGCGTTGGCTACAGGAGTGATAGGCAGCAATGAAAATGACGGAGTGGCCAAGTGGCTGGAACAACGATTCAAGGGAGAAGCAAAGAGCGGATATGGATTATCTACAGACAAAAGGACGTATCTTTGATATTCAGCGATATTCAATACATGACGGCACAGGCATTCGGACGATCTGCTTCTTAAAGGGATGTGTCCTGCGCTGCAAATGGTGCTGTAATCCCGAATCCCAGGAGTATGGCATTCAGGAGATGACGGTCCGCGGGAAGACTAAGATCATAGGACAGGATGTCACTGTGGCGGAGGTCATGGAGACTGTAGAGAAGGACAGACCCTATTATAATCGCTCCGGAGGCGGTCTGACACTGTCGGGCGGCGAGAGCCTGTGCCAGCCGGAGTTTGCCAGAGATCTGCTCCGGGCGGCGAAAGCGGTGGGCATCAACACGGCGATGGAAAGCATGGCCTGCGCCAAATGGGAGGTGATCGAACAGATCCTCCCTTATCTGGATCACTATCTGATGGATATCAAGCACATGAACAGTGCGAAACATAAGGAATTCACCGGAAAAGGCAATGAACTGATGCTGGAGAATGCGGGAAAGATCGCGTCATATAAACAGACGAAGCTCAGCATCCGTGTGCCGGTGATCCCTACATTTAATGACAGTCCCGAAGAGATACGGGATATTGCCGTTTTCGCGGACAGGCTTCCCGGAGTGGATGAGATCTATCTGCTCCCATATCACAGGCTGGGACAGGATAAATATGAGAGACTGGGCAGAAAATATGAACTGCCGGATATCCTTCCGCCGGAGCCTGAGCATATGCAGATGCTGAAAAAGGCAGTGGAGGCATGTTCGGAGCTGAGGTGCCGGATCGGCGGATGATGGAGCCGCAGCGCCAAAAGCTGTGAGAAGACATCACAGTGGTGTAGAGCGTGTTAGAAAAATGCTTTCCCGAGGTGTGCGTCACAGTTTGCGGGATGCAAGATTTGGGAGACGTAGTGGGGCTACGGTGACCAAATTGGGGCGCAGCAGGCCGCGAAGTGGGGCGTGCAAACCAGGGGAACGATTTTTCAAACACGCTCCAGAGAGGACAGTAACTGAGAAGAATTCTATGAATGAAAAAGATGACTGGCGTCTGGAGGTGAAGGATGCAGAGTCTTTGAAAAGCGAATGCATCAATCCCACTGACGGCGAAGAAATTGTGAAATATGCGCCACACCTGAAAAGCTGCTTTTTCTGTTGGGAGGAAGTTCGGGATACGCCGCTTCAGCGGTGGTTTATTCCGGAGAATGTGAGCTGTTGTATTTGTGAAGAATGTTATAATGATTTCAAAGAGGTGTTCGGATGGAAACTGCTTGACGGCTGGGATATCGAGTGGCCGGATGCTTCGGGTGTACAATAAAATGAGAAGAAGAGAGTATCGTAATCCTGATCCGGGAACCTGCCCAAACAGGTAAACAGAGTTGATGTAAGAAGAACATTTGGGTTCCATATGGCAGGTTTGTGTGTCATCCAAATATTTCATACATGGAATGTTACAGCCGCACATGCGGCGGAAGGTGAGAAGAGATGGATTGGCTTGATGAGAAGAAAAAACAGAGGATCGTGCAGGAGCTGGTGCCTGGGAAACAGATCACGCTGGCCCATATCATTGCCAGCCCAGGTCCTGTTTTATATGAAAAACTGGGACTTGACCCCAGTGTCGATTATGCCAGGGCGGCGATCGGCATTCTGACCGTATCTCCTGCGGAGACTGCGATCATCATGGCGGATGTGGCCATGAAAGCGGCGGCAATCGACTTGGGCTTTGGGGACCGGTTCAGCGGTTCCCTGATCATAACCGGAACGGTATCCGAGGTGGAGGCTTCAGAGCAGGCGATCTTGGATTATGTGGAGAATAAACTGGGATATACGGTATGCGGGATCACCCGCACCTGACCGGAAGCATTCCGAAAGGATGGTTGTGTTATTCCTGAAGAAGATTTTGTTGTTTTCGGAGTTGATTCTTCAGACACACTCTTGGAATGGCTGTATCATTCTCTTAAGAATACATAGACGGCATTTTATCAGGCTTGTGGGGTTTCGTTGACTGTCGATGTTGCAGGAAGAGGTATGGCGGCATATTTGCCGGAGTATGTGAGCACGGGAGAGAGGGATTATGGCGAAAAACATTTACCCGACAGGAATGCTGGATGACATCACGTTTGTGGGTATTTTCACGAATTATCAGGGGAAATGGGTGTATTGCCGGCATAAGCGCCGTGAAAGCTTTGAACATCCGGGCGGACATGTGGAGCCCGGCGAGACCCCGATGCAGGCGGCGAAACGGGAATTGTATGAAGAGTCAGGGATCACGGATTGCAGATTAACACCGCTTTGGGATTATGAATACATATGGCCGGACGGCACGGGAAAGAATAATGGCAGAGTTTTCTATGCGGAGGTATATTCCCTGGGCAATTTACCGGAAAGTGAAATGAGCCATATAGAATTATTTGATCTTGTACCGGAACCTTATACTTATGACCGGGCAGAGCTGGAGAAAGATCTCAAACTGGCCCGAAAGCTGATACAGGCATTTGAAGAATGAAGAAGCTGATATTAATGGGCCGCAGCGAGAGCGGCAAGACTACGCTGAAGCAGGCGCTTAACGGGGAGAAAGTCCATTATGATAAGACACAGTACGTCCATTACCATGACGTGCTCATTGACACCCCCGGCGAATATGCCCAGACAAAGCATCTGGGTTATGCCCTTGCACTCTATGCCTACGAGGCGGATGTGGTGGGACTGCTGGTGGCGGCCACGGAAAGCTATACATTGTTTCCGCCCAATATCACCTGCATGGTGAACCGGGATGTGATCGGAATTGTGACGAAGATCAATGAACCGAAAGCCAATATACCGCTTGCCGAGCGGTGGCTGAAAAATTCCGGCTGTAAGACGATCTTCCATGTGGATTCCGTGACAGGTGAGGGCGTGAGGGATATTCTGGATTATCTGAAGGAATGAATAATGAGCAGACGGAATAGACGGCCTGTATCTTACCTGGTGTAAGGAATACCCGTCATAAATATAGAGTGGTAAGCAGGCAGAAAATAAGTTGTTGACTCACAAGGAGTGGTGTGATTACAGGAATGAATCGTATCATAAAATCTATGGAGGACAGATATCTGTTGTCTTCGCTGGATATGGTGGAAGACGTTTTTGCAGAATATGACAGTCCTGAAGAGGGTAAAACAGTCCGGCGGCTGGTGGAAGAAATACGTTCCAAAAAGTATTATATTCCGGAATTGGAACTGATCATGGTGGACGAGACTGATGAAGTCATCGGATATGCCATGTTCTCAGGGTTTCATATTGAGGGAAGGTATGAGCGCGAATTGCTGATACTGACACCGGTTGCTGTTAAGACAGAACTGCAGCGCCGGCACATTTCAAAAGAATTGCTGGAGTATGGATTTGAAAGGGCAGCGGCGATGGGATACAAGGCGGTTCTTGTGGAAGGAAATCCCAGGAATTACAATTCGCGTGGATTTAAGACAAGTGCGGATTTCGGAATAGTGGCCGGTCCTGATATCCATTTGCCCAGCGTGGACTGTCTGATGATAAAAGAACTGGCAGCCGGGGCATTGGATCATATCAAAGGCGTGGTGGATTATTCATTTTATGACGTATTGCGGGAATAACGTGGGAAGCAAAGCTTTTCGTTGGATGTCTGTGCCGCCGCGGGCGGCATGATGGTAAATGAGTCCGGTCTGCACACCCCATTTCTTCGCGGCCTGCTGCGCCCCAATTTGGTCACCGTAGCCCCACTACGCCTCCCCAATTGGGTCTTGCATCCCACAAAGTGTGACGCACACTTGTGGGAAAGCATTTTTCAAATACGCTCTGGAACAGAGGAGGGACGGAAAATGTATATAGCGGATAAGTATTGGAATAATTACATCGGAGATACGGATGACAGTTTGACACTGGTGGAGTATCTGGCTGACAGACATAAAGAAGAAATCTCTTTAGGTGAAATATTTGCTGATACCGGACTGAATAAACTGAATGGTGATTTCCGTCAGCATGAGGAACCTTTGACCGTTGCTCTGGTGAATATGGAGTCGGATTATGATGAGCCGGAGACGGAGTTTTATTATGCCATTGATCTGATCACGGATCTTGCGGCATTGCTGTTGGAATGCAAAGTGAGCGGAAGCGTGAATCTGTGTGAATTATCGGGAGAAGATTTGGAAACGCCTGTGCCTGATATCCGTATTACGGCTACAGCGGAGGAGCATGAGATGATAAATAAGGCTCTGGCCGATTTCGTTTCTGCACCGCTCGCTTACGACCTCAGCGAAATGTGCCCGGAAGAGGATATATTGGAAATGGCGGGAATCTGCGAAGAATTAAGAAATGAATTGTATGGGGAATAGGAGTCTTTTTCCAGAGAAAGGGAGGTGCTATGGGAATTTATCTGAATCCGAGGAATGATGATTTTGAAGAGACGATTCGCTCAGAGATTTATGTGGATAAGACGGGATTGATTGCCTGTACCAATAAATATATCAACACCAAACAAAAGTACATCTGTGTCAGCAGACCGAGGCGCTTTGGAAAATCCATGGCACTCAATATGCTTGCGGCTTATTACTGCTGCGGCTGTGATTCGGGCGAGCTGTTTGCCGGACGGAAAATAGCGAGTGATCCGACCTTTGAAGAGCATCTGAACCGTTATGACGTGATATTCCTGAATATGCAGCACTTTCTGATCAGTGCAAGGGATCAGGATGTAACAGGTTATCTGGAACAGGAGGTTCTGGAAGACCTTCTGGAGGAATATGGAGCTTTTATAAAGAAACCGGATATCGGGCTTGCCGATGCACTGAGAAGAATTAATGCCAAAACCGGAAAGAAGTTCGTATTCCTGATCGATGAATGGGACTGTGTGATGCGGGAAAGGCAGGAATCGGAAGAGCTCCAGAAACAGTATCTCGATTTCCTGGGGAATCTCCTGAAAGACCAGCCGTATGTGGCGTTTGCGTATATGACGGGGATCCTTCCCGTGAAGAAGTACGGGCAGCATTCCGCGCTGAACATGTTCTGGGAATACTCCATGACGGATCAGGGCCTTTTCGAGGAATACACCGGTTTTACGGACACAGAGGTAAAGGAACTTTGCGAGCGCTACGACATGGATTTTGCGGAGGCGGGAAACTGGTATGACGGATACCGTTTTACGGAGTTTCGGCATATATACAATCC
>CAMWWF010000109.1 GCA_947177885.1 uncultured Lachnospiraceae bacterium | reverse complement strand
TGAAACGGTGGAAAAACAGGCGTGGATGCGGCAAAAATTGCCACAAGCGGCAAAATTGCCACAAGTGGCAATTGAAAGAAAGGAGAGGTACTATGGAACGATTAAGAGAATTGGACGAATTGCTGGAACTCCTTGACACAAAGCAGTATACAAAGCTGCGACAGTACCTTTCCGAACTGAACCATGCGGATGTGGCGTCGTTATTGGAGGAGATGGATGATGTTTCCACTCTGAAGACATTCCGCATTCTGCCAAAGGATATGGCGGCGGATGTCTTTTCTTATCTGGACATTGACGACCAGCAGTATATCCTGAATTCCCTGTCGGATAAGGAAGCGGCGGGCATCATAGACAATCTGATGGCGGATGATGTGGTGGACATGCTGGAGGAGATGCCGGCCAATGTGGTGAAGGGCATTCTCGCGATCGCCAGTCCGGAGACCAGAAGGGCTATTAATCATCTGCTCCGTTATCCTGAGGATTCGGCGGGCAGTATTATGACGGTGGAGTATGTGGACCTGAAAGAGACCCTCACTGTGGATGAGGCTATCGCCAAAATCCGCAGAGTGGGGCTGGACAGTGAGACCATTAATATCTGTTATGTGCTGGATGAGCAGAGAAAGCTGGTAGGGACAGTGGCGCTGCGCTATCTGCTGCTCAGTGACGGGGACGAGATCATCGGTGATATCATGCATGAAAATGTCATCTCGATCCATACCCTGACTGACCAGGAGGAGGCCGCCGGACAGTTCAAAAAATATGATTTCACGGCCATGCCGGTGGTGGACAATGAGAATCGTCTGGTGGGGATCATCACTGTGGATGATATCGTGGATATCATTGAGGAAGAGACCACGGAAGATATGGAGAAGATGGCGGCTATCGTACCCAGTGACAAGCCTTATATGAGAACTACCGTGATCGAGACCTTTAAGAAGAGGATCCCGTGGCTGTTGCTTCTCATGGTTTCCGCTGCCTTTACAGGAGCCATTATCACCTCTTTTGAGGAGGCGCTGAGCGTTTATGCGGCGTTGATCGCGTTTATTCCCATGTTGATGGATACCGGGGGAAATGCCGGCGGACAGGCGAGTGTGACAGTGATCCGCGGACTTTCGCTGGGAGAGATCGAGTATCGGGATGCTTTCCGGGTGGTGTGGAAGGAAGTGAGGGTGGCAACTCTATGCGGGGTGACGCTGGCAGCGGCAAATTTCGCCAAGCTGATGCTTTTTGACAGGGTTGGTATCAGCGTCGCGGCGGTGGTGTGTCTGACGCTGGTGGCCGCGGTGCTGCTGGCTATGCTGGTGGGATGTCTCCTGCCGATCGGTGCGAAGAAACTGGGGTTTGACCCGGCGGTTATGGCAAGTCCCTTTATCACTACTATCGTGGATGCGTTGTCATTGATCGTATATTTCAGAGTAGCGACTGTTATCCTTGGGATATGAGTCATTTTTCAGAGCCGGCTCCCGGGAAAGCATTTTAATGCATTTCAGGGGAAATACCTTAAAATTCGGAGGTAGTATAAAAATACTACCTCCTTTTTGGCGGGAAAGTATTGAAATAAAAGGTGTTCTCATATTACCATGATGTTATTCCCGAAATGCGCATTGGGGTATAGTCATGAACTTTGGACAGAAGTTGTTCCGCCGGCCGATGGTAACATAGGGCTGATGCGGGATTGGACAGGATTGGAATGGAGGAGTGTGGATGAAACGTGTATGGATGGGATTTAAGAAGAAAGAAAATTTGAAACTGGCAGGGATGTTGATTGCATTCTGTTTGTTTATCTGGTTCAATATCATTTCTACGGCGGGAGTATCCGGTTATCAACAGTATGTGGATCTGCCGACGCTGGGGAGCATGGTGCTTTTTACCATCATTGTATTATGGCTGAGCGGGGTGGGAAAAGATTTTCTGAACGGACTCCAGCTGGCGTTCTCGGATAAGAATGACTGTTCCAGAACCAAACTGCAAAGGGCGTGTAACGCCGTGAAATATACCAGGACACTGATATTTATGGAAGCAGTGTTCGAGATATTCATCTGTGTGACGGACTTACTGTATCATGTGGACTGGGGTGTTGACATTATGTTCGGTCCGGCCTTTGCGGTTACCATATTAAGCATAGTGTATGCATCCACAATAGCTGTGCTGTTGACGATATTTATCGCAAAGCTGGAAAATATGCTGGCTTCTTATATGGAGGAACCGGAGGCGGAGATTTCCGTGGAGGAAGCCCAGACGATCTATTTTAAGCTGAGGGCGATGGGATTGACGGACCGGGAAGCCGAGGTCGCCCGGCTGGTAAGCTGTGATATGACCAACAGGGAGATCGGTAAGATGCTCTATATTTCTGACACCACAGTGAAAAAGCATATTACCCATATCCTGGAGAAGACTGGAATGGCGGACCGGGAAGAGCTGACGAAGAGGATACGGATCCTGTGAGGATGAATTTATGTGTGGCTTATTTTTTGCGGGCGGCAATCCTGCCGCCCGGATTATTTTCGCGGGCCATGAGGCGGAGTTCCGAATGAGTGCATGGTGCATCTCCGGATCCTGACGGACTTTGCGGGGCAGATGTTCCAGTGGACCTGCCAGGGTGTCTGAAAGACACATTTCATTTTCCGCACCGCAGGAGGCATGCCCGTCTGTCAACGGGACTTTGCCTGTCGCAGGGGCCTTATGTTCCGCTCAGAAAATCAAACTGGCTCATGTACAGTTCATAGTAAGCGCCTTTCTGCGCCAGCAGTTCCTCATGAGTGCCGCTCTCCAGGATGCCTCCCTTGTCGATGTACATAATGCGATCCGCATTCTGGATGGTGGAGAGGCGGTGGGCGATGATGAAGGAGGTCCGTCCCTTCAGCAGCTCATTCAGGCCCTTCTGCAGCAGGATTTCCGTCTCCGTATCGATGCTGGAGGTGGCCTCGTCCAGGATCAGGATGGCGGGATCCGCCAGCAGCGCCCTGGCAAAGGAAATCAGCTGTCTCTGCCCTGCGGAGAGGCGGCTTCCGCGCTCGTTGACCTCTGTGTAATAGCCGTTTTCCATTTGGCTGATGAAATCGTGGGCGCAGACTGTTTTGGCAGCGGCGATGACCTGCTCGTCGGTGGCAGCTCTGTTTCCGTAACGTATGTTATCCATGATCGTGCCGGAGAATATAAAGCTGTCCTGCATCATGACACCCATCCGGCTCCGCAGGGAGCGGATGGTGACACCGGAGATGTCCGTGCCGTCGATCAGCACCTGACCGGAATCTACATTGTAGAAGCGGCTGATCAGATTGACGATGGTGGACTTGCCGGCGCCGGTGGGACCTACGAAGGCGTAGGTCTCTCCCTGCTTTGCCGTAAAGTTAATGTGATCCAGAATACGGTGCCCTTCCTCATAGCTGAAGCATACATCTTTAAACTCGACTTCTCCTTTGATGGGAGGCATCTCCACGGCATTTTCCGCGTCCTTCACGTCCACGGGCTCGTCGATGGTCTCAAAAATGCGCTCCAGATAGGAGATGGCGGTGAGCAGGGAATTATAAAAGCCTGCCAGTGTGTTGATGGGAGCCCAGAAACGGCCGATATAGGCGGTAAAGGCAATCAGCACACCTACCGTCAGCGTGGCGTCAGGAGCCAGGATCCGGTGGATTCCCAGCACATAGACAAAGGCGGTGGTGATGGCGGAAATGATATCCACGCTGGGGCCCATGGTAAAGTTCAGCATGACGGCGTGCATCCATGCTTTACGGTAATTGCCGCTGAGACGGTTGAAGATGCCGTTGTTTTCCTTCTCGCGGACAAAGGACTGTGTGACGCGTATGCCGTTGATGCTCTCGGCTATGTAAGCGTTCAGATTGCTCTGCTTGTTGGACTGGACCTGCCATGCCCGTCTCTGTCTTCTCTTGATAAAGACGATCACGACCGCCAGGAGGGGAAGGCCGCAGAGACATACAAGGGTCAGCCCGGGATCACAGATCAGCATGAAAATGATGATAAAGAACAGATTGCACAGATCAGTGACGGTGTTGATGATACCGTTGCTCAATAAGTCACTCAGGCTGTTGACGTAATTTACCACACGCACCTGGATCTTCCCGTGAGGTCTGTCGTCATAATAGGAAAAGGGCAGCTCCTGCAGGTGGGCAAAGATGTCGCTGCGGATGGAGTGGATAATGCTCTGGCCCACGATGCTCATGGTTCTGATCTTGATCCGCAGGCTGACCGCGGAGTAGCAGGCGATCAGAAAAGTCAGTACACTGACAAGAAGGATCTTATGCATGTCTTTTGAAGGGATATAAATATCCATGATCCGCTGAAAAAAGATGGGGATCATCATAGTCAGGGCGGAGGAGGAGAGCATCAGGACAATAACACCCGCCATTTTTTTCTTATAAGGGGAGATATAGCCGGCGAGGCGTTTTAACTGGCCATAGTCAAAACTGTCTTCCAATACTTCGTCCACATCATATCTGTTTCGTGCCATTTTTGTTTTCTCCTGTTTCATTGCCGTACAAGGCGATTTTATGTACATGATCAAATGCATGCCGGTAATTGTTTCCGTGCATGGCGGCACATTGCCTGTTCGGGCACATGCTGTTTTATTTAAAGGGTTATTGTTCACACTAGCCGGTCTTCCGCGCTCTCTTCTTTTCTTCCAGTAATTGATACGGAATCTCACCGTATTGATTGTGGAATGCCCTGGCATAATAACCGCCTTTTGCTATCAGTTCCTGATGGGTTCCCTGTTCAATGATGCGTCCGCCGTCCATGACCAGGATCAGGTCCGCATCTTTTATGGAAGAAATGCGGTAGGCGATGATAAATACGGTGCAGCTTTTCTGGATCTTTTTCAGCTGTGTCTGGATATAGCTTTCCGTCTCCATGTCCACGGCGGAGGTGGTGTCGTCCAGGATCAGGATGGCGGGATCCTTCAACAGGGCGCGTGCCAGGGAGATCCGCTGTTTCTGGCCTCCGGAGAGACCTACGCCCCTTTCTCCCACGATGGTGTCGTAGCCCTCGGGCAGCGCGCTGATAAAGTGATTGGCGTCTGCCATGACGGCGGCATGCTTCACCTCCTCAAAGCTGCAGTCCGGCCTGCCGTAGGCGATGTTTCCTTCAATGGTATCGGAGAAGAGGAAGACATCCTGCATCGCCATGCCGATGTTGTCGCGGAGGTTGTACAGGTCGTGGCGGCGCACGTCCTGTCCGTCCACCAGAATCTCCCCCGAGGTGGTGTCATAGAAGCGGCAGAGCAGGTTCATCAGGGTGGATTTTCCGGAGCCGGTGGAGCCTATGATGCCTACACGTTGTCCCGCCTTTACCTTAAAATTGATATTCCGGATAATATCTTCGTCATCGGTGCGGTAGGATACGTCCCTGAATTCCACATCCCCATGGATCCTGGCGTTGATCCCGCCGGTGCGGGGCGTCCTGACCCTGGGTTCCTCACTGTATGTGGCATATATTTTTTCCACGGAGGTAATGAAATTCTGGATGTCGTTGACCCACCAGCCCGCCATACGCAGAGGGGTGTTCAGCATCCACAGATAGCCGTTTACCTTGACCAGGTCGCCCATGGTGATCTCACCCCGGATCACCATGTATCCGCCGTAGAGCATGAGGATGATGGTGAGCGAGTAAGAGAGGATCTCGAAGATGGGAACGTATTTCATCCACACCCTGGAGCCCCGGATCTGGGAATTCATAAATTTATCGTTTTCCTTTTCAAATTTTTCAATCTCATAGTCTTCTTTGGCAAAGGCCTTGACCACCCGGTTGCCGCTGATATTCTCCTGCACGAAGGCGTTGAGGGAGGAGAAGCACTCACGGTTCCTCTGAAAGGCGGGCCTGACCTCTTTGGACTGTTTATAAGTGGCGACTGCCGTAAAGGGAAGCACCACCAGCATGCACAGAGCCAGCTTTGTATTGACGGTGAATACCATCAACAGCGCGAAGAAGAAAAGCAGGATATTCTGATAGACAGTATAAATAACAGCTGCTACAAAATGCCGGATGGCATCCATATCGCCGGTCTGCCGGCTCATCAGATCGCCGGTCCTCTTCCGGTTATAGAAGGCGAAGTCTTCCTCCAGAAGCTTGCGGTATACCTTGCCGCGCATATCGTAGAGCAGGCCCTGGGACGCGGTTTCGAAGGTTACCTGGTAGGCAAAACGCAGGATGCCGGTGAAGAGTGTTACTCCCAGCAGACAGGCGATAAGCCCGGGCAGCAGGCCGTGATCGCCTGCCAGCACCACGTCATCCACAATGATGCCGGACAGGTAGGGGTTGACAATGGACAACCCGGCGATACAGGTGGTCAGGAACAGCCCCAGACAGAGCCGTGCCCTGTACTTTTTCAGAAACGAGTAGAACCATTTTAGCGGTTTCATATGATAAACCTAACCTTTCCGTAGTCTGCAGATCCCCGCCACGAGAATCGTGAGCCTTCGGTGTATACAGTATGCAGACACAAATTTTGCAATCTAAAATCTTTGATCTTTGCAATCAAAAAATCTCTGATTCCTGCAATTGAAAATCTCCGATTTTCGATTTATCCTCCCTGCACGGTCCCGTTTGGACTGTGCAAGGATTATTGTACTTTTTTAAGTACAAAAGGAAATGGAGTATCTTGCACCTTTGATGTATGATTTTGACCAGGACAATAATAACATAAGTTATGCTAATGCGGAAAAAAGATTCTGAATTTGTTTTACTTTTCCGTATAAAAAGGATACAATACAATAGGGATGAGAGAGAAGGTCAGAGAGAAACGGAGGATGTACCCCTGTATGGAGTTACAAAAAGATACTCAGTTTATTATGGAAGATTTTAATCCCACTTTTCTCTTTACATGGAAAGGCATAAGGAATCGTGCGGAAGACAGTTATCGGAGTCATGATCACGGGGAGCTTGCCTTTGTGCTCTCGGGAACAGGCAAATATCGCATTGAAGACAGGATTTATACGATACAGGAGGGCGACCTGCTGATCCTGAATCCGGGAGTCCGGCATCAGGCACTGTTCTGTCCGGAGAGCGAGATTCCCACCACGGAATTTTTCGTGGGTTATGCCGATCTGCAGCTGCGGGGACTTCCCGCCAATTTCCTGCCGGTGCCGGAGGGCGGGTATGTGCTCCACACCACCGGAGAGCTGAGGCAGAGGCTGTTCAAGATCTGCTCCTCCATGGAGGCGGAGAAGGCGGTCTGCAGACAGGGAAAATATTTTATGCTGAAGGCGTATATGATCCAGCTTTTGCTGCTGGTCATCAGGGAGCAGTGTGAGCCGATGGAGAAGTCTCAGGGCTGCGCCTTTGAGTCGGTGAACCGCAAATACGTGGTGGAGCAGATGCTGAATTATTTTGAGGATCACTATAATGAGAAGATTTCCCTGGACCAGATTGCTGAAAATATGTATCTCAGTCCCTTTTATATATCCAAAATATTTAAGAGTGAAACAGGAGATACTCCTATCAGACATCTGATCAATATCCGCCTGGAGAAGGCCAGGGAGCTGCTGGAGAGCGGCTATGAGGGAAGTATTCAGGAGGTGGCCGCCATGGTGGGGTATGACGATGCTTATCATTTCAGCAAATTGTTCAAGAAACGTTTCGGAATTTCGCCTTCCCGGGTCAGGTGAAGTATGAAGCATCATGCCGGTGACACGGAAACGGTGCTGCGAACGGCAGAGCGGGATCCGCATGGCCCCCGGACCGTTGCAAAAAACTGTTTGCAAGCAGGTCAGAATCTGATACAATAGAGCTGTATAAGTATTGACCGGAAAAACCGGAATGGAGGTATATGATTATGAGGTATTTTTTCGAATCTAAGGTTGAGAAGCAGGAGAAGGGCTATACGATCCAGATTCCTTTCAATGTGTGGGAGGTATGTAAGCAGAGAGACGTGATCCAGGGCGATGTGGTTCTGGATAACAAGATCATCGACTGTGAGCTGCATCCCAAGGAGAAGGGAAATTATGAGATCCATATTACGGATGAGGATGCGGTCAATGTAGAGATGGGTGTTACCCACAAGATCCTGCTCCATGTAAACGGGTCCCTGATCCGCATGGATCAGAACAGTCCTTTCAGCTTTGAAAAGCCTATCCGTAAGATTGACAGTATGGAGGTTATCATCCAGCCTGAGGACGGACTTTGCGGACAGGCATGCGTGGCCATGCTGGCGGGAGTTACCATTGCGGAGGTCATGAGCGTTATGGACTGCCGTGAGTGGCAGGCGACCATGGGACGCATTATTTCCGCATTGAATTACTACGGAATCGACCATAATGATATCATCGTATACACCGAAGGACGCGATGCCGTACTGCCCAAGTGCTGCGTCATGATGGAGAGAATGGGACGTTTCAGCCATTACCTCATTCATTTCGACGGAAAGTACTATGATTCCAATCTGGGCGTGCTGGAGGAGTACGATATGAGCAAGCTTCTCGGCTATCTGGAGATCAAGTGCTGACATATTATTATATGGAAAAAAGCAGTCCGGCAATAAGGCAGAAGCCGGCGACCGAAATTTACACGGCAGTTATGCCGGTCTGGTATCGGTTG
>CAMWWF010000108.1 GCA_947177885.1 uncultured Lachnospiraceae bacterium | reverse complement strand
TTGCTGGTCTGGCGGTACCGCTCCTGGTTATTCGCAAGGAAATGCTTTGGACAGGATCAATAGTACATATGCGTGTGAGAATGCAGCTTTCCTGACAGATATCCTGAGGGATGAGTGGGGATTTGACGGATATGTGATGACGGACTGGGGTGCCATGGATGACCCGGTGGAATGTATCAAAGCAGGGCTGGAACTTGGAATGCCCGGACCTGCACAGGACAATGTGCGCCGTATCCGGAAAGCCGTGGAGGACGGTGTGATGGAGGAGGCAGTATTAGACAGGGCGGTGGAGAGGATTCTCACGGTCGTTTTCCGCTATCAGGAAAACCATAAAGCAGTGCCCTACGATTTTGAGAAAGGGCATGCGGCGGCAGCACGGATCGAGTCGGAAAGTGCGGTGCTATTGAAAAATGAGGAGGGGGTGCTCCCGCTTCTGGAGGAAGAATCCGTTGCCCTCATCGGGGCTTTTGTCAAGGCACCCCGTTACCAGGGAGGCGGCAGTTCCCATATAAACCCCTACCGTATGAGTTCCGTATGGGATGTGGCGGGTGATAAAGAAAATGTCTCTTATGCGGAAGGCTTCCGTGTGGGAGCGGACGCGGAGCAGCAGGAACAGCTCCTGCAGGAGGCGATACTATGTGCAAAGACAGCAGATAAAGCGGTTTTGTTCATTGGCCTGCCGGATTCTTTTGAAACAGAAGGGCTTGACAGGAAACGGCTGGACCTGCCGGAGGATCAGAACAGGTTAGTAGAGGCTGTGGCGGCCGTACAGCCGGATACCGTAGTGGTGCTCCATAATGGCTCTCCTGTCACGATGCCTTGGCTGGACAAGGTAAAAGGTGTCCTGGAATTATATCTTGGCGGAGAGGCAGTGGGGATTGCTGCAGCGGATCTGATATATGGGAAAGTGAATCCTTCCGGACATCTGGCAGAATCTTTTCCGATCAGGATCGAGGATACCCCCACATATCCTTATTATGGAGTGGAGAGGGATGACGTGCCGTACCGGGAAGGAAGGCTGGTAGGATACCGCTATTATGAGACCATGCATAGGCCGGTACTGTTTCCTTTCGGGCATGGTCTATCCTATACGGAGTTTTCATTCACAAACCTGTGTCTGGATAAAAAAGAGATGAAAGATACGGAAAGACTGGTGGTCAGTGTTGATGTGGCCAACACGGGGATGCGTGCAGGTAAAGCTCTGGTACAGCTCTACGTTTCAGCGCCCCGGTACAAAGAAGTCAGGCCACTTCGTGAATTGAGAGCATTTGAAAAAATATTCCTTGCACCAGGGGAGGTTAGGACGATATCCCTCGAACTGTCAAAGCGCGCTTTTGCCGAATGGAACGTTGGGCTTGGAGACTGGTATGTGCCGGAGGGAGAGTACCATATCCAGATTGGCAGATCGGCGGCAGATATCATTCTGGAGGAAGCAGTCCTCGTGCACCCGACTGTGGCACTGCGGCCACATTTTACGGTAAATTCGCCGATAGGTGATATAATGGCGCATCCGGCGGCTGCAAAGGTGTTTGTACAGGTATCAGGAAACATGATGGGTACAGAAGGAACTGAGGAAGAGCGAGAAAAGGATATGGAGAATTCCGTGCTTGGAAAAGAAGCGATGGAAGCCATCATGGTCGAATCGCCGCTGCGTGCGATGGTCTCCTATGTGCCGGGAACGAGCATAGAGCAGGCCGAGCAGCTGGTAGATGCTATCAATGCTGCCGTACAGTGCGGGAAGGATGAGTGATATTGTGTGAGTGGGCAGATAGCCTTTTTTGACACAGGATCAACGTTCGATATCTTAATAGGGAAGAATGCCAGGATGAGCGTTCTTCCCTGAAAGTATAGTTGCGTGTAAATTATATACCGCCAAGGGCGGAAGGGGGGTCAATATGGAGAAAAATACATTTGAACTGAGCGATATCCGCACGGAGTACCAAAAGGATCCGTTAGGGATCGACTGCATGGAGCCAAGGTTTTCCTGGAAACTCAGGGCAGTTTCGGGGAGCAGGGATATCGTGCAGACAGCCTATCGGGTCCTTGTAGGAACAAGACAGGGAGCGGATGATATGTGGGACAGCGGAAGGCAGGAATCCTGCTGTTCCACAGGTGTGAGTTATGCCGGTGAGACGTTAAAGCCCTGCACCCGCTATCACGTCACCGTGACGGTGTGGGCGTCGGGACATATTCCCGGCAAGGATGCGGACAGTGTGTCCAATGAGAGTAAATGGTCGTCTGAGAGCAGGGCGGAGGGATGGTTCGAGACAGGTTTCCTCAACCCCTGTGCGGATGCCTGGGGAGGGGCACAATGGATCGGTGCTCCGGAAAAATATATCAGTGCGAGGACGATGGGAGTCTTTGTGATCTCGTGCAGTATCCGGATACAGGAAGGCAGCCGGAGGGCCGGGATCGTTTTTGGCGCCAATGATGAGCGGCTTATGGATCCCCGCAAGAACCAGTATGAGATCGCGGGGGAGAACTATATCCGCTATGTGCTGGATGTGGACAGTATACCGGCCACGCTTCAGATCTACAGGGTTGGCTATGCACCGGAGGATACGGACAAAAAGCCTTTCGCGTCTGTCCCGGTCGTTCCGTTCAAAGGGGAGGAGAAACAGCCGGTCATCACGGAAGAAAACAGATATGATACGCACCAGATCAAAGTGGAAGTGATCGGGGACTGCGCCTATGCTTATGTGGATGATGTCCTGGTGGATGCAGTAGAGAAGGATTCCTATTTTGGCAAGGTTGTGGAGGCCAGACAGCTGAACCCGCTGGGGGATAATGATACCACCACATTCCCAAGGCTCTGTGAGATCGGGTGCTATGTGGGCGCCGGGGACCGGGCAGATTTTGGCGTGCTGACCGTCCGCAATTTCCGTGCGCCCTGCCGGGAAGTGGCACGGGTGGATGCTGCGGGCACCATGGCAGGCTATGACCAGCAGGGCAGCCCTGCGGAGATCCAGAGAGTCTGTGATCCCAGCAGGCATTCGCTCCCTATGCTGCGCCGGGATTTTCAGGTGGCGGCAAAAGGACTGGCAGCGGCCAGGCTCTATATCACGGCCAGAGGGATCTATGACTGCCGTATCAATGGCAGGGCTGTTACGGATACCTGGCTGAACCCCGGGATGTCCCAGTATGATAAGCAGATCCATTACCAGACCTATGATGTGACCAGGCTTCTTAAGCAGGGGGAAAACGGTATCGGGATCACCCTGGCTTCCGGATGGTGGTGTGATTCGCAGACCTATGTGCTGCGCAATTATAACTATTTTGGCGACAGGGAGTCCGTGCTGGCCCGGCTTGAACTTACCTATCAGGACGGGACAAAGGAGTCCGTCGTAACGGATCCAGCAGGATGGGATTATTATGGGGAAGGCCCTTACCGGTATGCAGGGCTGTTTCAGGGAGAGCACCTTGACGGGAGAGCCTATCAGCTTTATGAGGATTTCTCAAGGCCGGGATTCCATGTGGACGGCATGAAAAAGCCGGAAGCCGTGGAGACGGATATCATCGGGGAATTCGCGCCCTCATTCTTTGGGAGTCCGTGGCCGGAGGTGGACCATACAGATACCAGAATAGTGAGCGGATTCCCTGCGCCTGTCACGGAAGCGGAAAGGCTCAGCGCAAGATCAGTGGCAGAACCCAGAAGCGGCCTGTTCATCTATGACCTGGGACAGGAGATCGCAGGCGTGCCGGTCATCCGGTTCCATGGAGCCGCAGGAGAGGAGGCGGTGATTCGCTATGGTGAGATGCTCTATCCGGATCTTCCTGAATACGGAAATCTGACAGGCACGATGCTGACGGAGAACTACCGGGATGCAGAGAGCATTGACCGCTATATCCTGCGGGGAGATGCGGATGGGGAGACCTACTGCCCGAAGTTCACGTTCCATGGATTCCGTTACATAGAGATCAGCGGCTTGAAGAACGCTCCGGCGCCTGATGAGGTGCAGGCTATTCAGCTTTCCTCCGTGCAGGGGATGACCGGAAAGCTGGAGACTTCCAACATGCTGCTGAACCGCTTCATTGAAAACGTGAAATGGTCCATGCTCTGTAATTTCATCAGCATCCCTACGGACTGTCCCCAGAGGAATGAGCGGATGGGGTGGGCAGGCGATACCCATGTGTTCTGCAGGACGGCCACCTACCAGAGTGACACCAGGCTCTTTTATTACCGCTATCTGGAGGCGCTCAGGGATCTGCAGAAGGAGGACGGGCAGCTCCCGAATATCGCACCGGTCGGCGGGGGATTCGGCGGGATCACTTATGAGAGCGCGATGATCTTCATCGTCTGGGAACTGTACCAGCAGTATGGCGACCTATGGGTCATCCGTGAGTATTATGACTGTATGAAAAAATGGATGGCATATATGCATGAACAGGGCATGCCGGGGGAGGTCTTTGTGGGGCCGTTAGCTGACTGGCTCGCACCAGATGAGACAGACGCCCTGTCAGTCTGGAATATTTTCTATGGCCGGGACGCAGAACTGATGAAGAATATGGCAGAAGTGATCGGCAAGGAGGAAGACGCGGCTTCTTATGCGCGGATCGAAGAGCAGACGAAACAATACTGGAATGAGAAGTTCGTGGATCCTGAGACCGGAAAGACGAAGGACCATAAGGGAGAGATCAATGATACACAGTGCGCGTACGCGCTTCCGTTGGCATACCATATGTTCTCTGAAGAAAACCGGGAGCGTGCTCTCATGCATCTGGCCAGAAAGACGGAGGAATCGGATTGTACGGTAAGGACGGGATTCTTCGGGACAGGGGTTCTCAATCCGATGCTCACGGAGGCAGGGCGCGTGGATCTGGCTTACCGGCTGATCCAGCAGACAGCGTATCCGTCCTGGCTGTATCCTGTGACACAGGGGGCGACCACGATCTGGGAAAGATGGAATTCTTATACGGTAGAGAATGGGTTTGGGGGCAATAACAGCATGAACTCTTTCAACCATTATTCCCTGGGTTCTGTTCTATCCTGGATCTATGAGACAGTGCTGGGGATACAGAGGGATGAGAGGGATCCAGGATATCATCATTTTATACTCCGCCCGGCGATCTGTATGCAGGAAGGAGGAGCAGAGAGCGGCCTGGAAGCTGCCCGGGGAGGATTTGAAACGGCCTATGGCAGGATTGAGAGCAGCTGGGAGAAGAAGCAGGACGGTTACTGCTATTCGTGCCAGGTTCCGGAGAATACGACGGCAACACTGATCCTTCCGGGAAAAGAGGCTATGGAACTAGGGAGCGGAAGATATCATTTTTCAGTCGGATAAAAGAATGTGAAAGGGGAAACAGAAATGAGCAAAAACATAGAAGTAAATAAAAACAATATGTATGAAGTAGCATCTGATATATTACATGACATGACCATAGAACAGCTGGCGCATTACGCGACCAAGTTTGCTACCCAGGGAGTTGTCACGGGGTCGGGATATGTGCTTCCTCAGACTGCAGCCGGCGGAATAGATGCAATCTTTGGGGTAGATACGGATTTCCCGGTCCCGATAGCAATGGGGCAGACATGGAACACAGGACTGATGGATAAAATCGGTAATGTGATCGGGACAGAAGTACGCGGGCGGTTTGACCTGGATGATCCTAATACACTGGTCTTCTCCGCAGTCTCCGACATGAGGGGCAATCCTCTGTGTGGGCGGTATTATGAAACCTTTTCTGAGGATTCATTTCTGACAAACCAGATGGCTGCAGCCATGTGCGGCGGCATCCGCGGAAAAGACGATTTCTATCTGCTGGGCCAGCCGGCAACGAAGCATTATTTTGGATATCAGGCGGAATGGGATCGGAATACATCGAGTAATTACTTTGATAAGAGGACCCTTATGGATGAGCAGCTTAAGGGATTTTACGATGCATTAAGATCTGGCGAAGCGATCGGTGTCATGACTTCCTTTGGCGGTACAAATGGACTTCCTAATGCCCTGGCATTATATAATGATGAGATACCGCTTCCGGATCCATATCATCTGTATAGTATTTCTGACTTTAACAATGATTTTTATTTGTCAACGGGTCTCGGAAATGGATTCGATCAAGTATATGTTAATAATTCACAGTACATCGCGGCCCTGATGATCAAGGCCAGGACAACCTCAAACAATATTTATGCCTTTATGGTATCGGAACAGGATTTTGTAAGTGTCGTGCAGGACGGGATCCTGGATGTCACGCGGGAAGATCTGGAGGAGATGATCCGCCCACAGGTCGAACTCTGGCTTCGGACAGGTTTATACAGCCAAAAGGAGTATCCGTACACCCGGCTTTGTAAGGACTATACTCCTCTGAATTCCAGTGACAACGGTCATAAGGCAGTTGCCATGCAGGCAGCAGAGGAAGGAATCGTATTGCTTAAAAATACAGGGAACCTGTTGCCGCTGTCTCCTGATAAAAATGTTCTGGTAACAGGTATCCTGGCAGATACTCTGATAAAGCCGTTTTATGCAGTCTTAGGGGAAAAGGATTTTGAGCATGCGCATTTGACACCTTATGAGGCTGTTAAGGAGCGTGCTGGAGAAGGCGTTGCTGTCACATATGACGATAATCTGTTTCTGACGAATGTATATCTGAGATCAGAAACGAACCAAAAATATCTGAAGATTGAGGCTGATGGGTATCTGTATGCATCGGCGGATGATACCGCATCTGCAACGATGCTCCAGATCATTGACTGGGGTCAGGATGTTTACAGTATCCGTAAGGCGTTCACTCATGAGTATATGCAGTATAATGGTTCCGATATCTGTTTTTCCAGGATCAGTAAAACGGATAAGATCCCGGTATTTACTTATGAAGACTGGAATGGTACGCGCGCGATGCGGTATGGCGCAGTAATTTCTGATATGGATCAGGTCATTATGTCGAACGTTCCGTTTTACGAGTTTTATATTTCCAAGGGGAATTATCTGCTGGTAAATAGTGAGACAGGTCAGATCATCCTGGATGATATTTTCAGGAAGGAGCCACTTGATTCCGAGCGTTTCGTGCCGGTAGAGGCAGCCAATGTTAATGATGGTGTTGATCTTGCCAGCTACGAATATGCGGTAGTAGCTGTCGGCATACCGGCTTATATTGATGCAAGCGAATTTGTAGACCGTCCGAGTATGTCTATTGGGACACAGCAGGCAGAGATCGTCAAGAACATTGCCGCAAGATTCAGCGGCAGGACGATCGTGCTTGTCTGTACGGAATTTCCACTGGATATAACAGAGATAAAGGATAATCCTGATGTTGCGGCTGTCGTATTTTATCCATATAGCGGACAATATGGAGGATGGGCTTTGGCACGTACCCTTTATGGAGATGTCAATCCGTCCGGAAAATTGACGATCACATGGCCGAACAACAAAGACCGCCTTCCCAAATTAAAACCGGAAACGTGGATCGATCCCCGTTATACTGTCAATATGAAAGAGACTGAGCCATCATCCAATAAGATGACATATCTATACCAGACTGAGAACATTATGTACCCATTTGGGTATGGGCTTTCTTATAGTAGTTTTGAAAGTTCTGATGTAACGGCAGAACTGACGGGTGATTCCCTGAAGGTTTCATTGAATATCAGGAATGTATCACGGGCTGGGAAAGAGGTCGTTCAGGTATATGCGGTGAAGAGAAGTGCTTTCTATGGAACATATATGCCGCTCAAAAAACTGGTGGGGTTTGCTAAAACGGATGTGATCGCGGAGAATGAATCTGTCAGCATAGAGATCGACATACCTTTAGAGCGCCTGTCGCAGTGGTTTGGAAATATTGGCCGTTATGCTGTAGAAGAAGGAGCTGTTGACATTATCGTTGCCGGAACAGGATACCAGAGCGAAGTAAAAGCCCTGGAGATACCTGGCGAGACCATACCGCCCACTTATATCTTCCGGGAAAGGAATGTATGGGATATTGCCTGTTATACAGATGGCTTTTGCGGTTCGGAGGTATCCAAAACAGAGACCATGCTGAAGCATACATTTCATTGTGCCTGCGAAACGAATAAAGAAACAGGCTATATCGTAATCCCAAAGGTGGCTGTTGCATCAGGAATTCTTACAGTGCGAGTGGCAGCTACGGGGGATGGCACGGTGGAAATTCATACCAACAGCATAGATGGAGAATGCCTTGGGATTGTGGATGTCTCAGATACCGGTGCGGCTGAGTATGAGCTGGTATCCAGGGAGAATAACAGGATCATCACAGGCAGCGAAAGTAAGTATGTCAACAAGGAAGTGAGCTTACAGGTACAGCCAGCTGTTGTGGATCTGTATATTGTTGTAAAAGGATCTGGCATTAAGATCGATTCTATATGCCTGCGTAGAGAAGGGGCAACAACGGATTGGCCAGTCTTCCAGGGAAATGCTGACAATAACGGTGCATTTACAGCGGATTATAATCTGATGACCGCTCCGGTTACCGATACAGCACTTCAGATTTCCCTGCCGGATGGAAACTATGGAAGTATGGGAGGCGAGTCCCTCACTTATGCCAAGGATGGCAGGAACTATGTATTTACCCAATACAGTGATGATATAAACGGTATCCATA
>CAMWWF010000107.1 GCA_947177885.1 uncultured Lachnospiraceae bacterium | reverse complement strand
GCGCCTCCGTTCCCAGCGGAGCAGAACCCGCCGCTTCCCCGGACGCCATCGCTTTATCATACATCCTGCATGCCGGTACTCCCACCGCGATCCCCGCCGAAAATAAAACGATTCCGCCTGCCACTTTCAATATAATGCCAATGATACCTTTCATCTTTCTCCTCCATTTCCGGCCCCATGATCCCCGGAATCTCTGAGCCGCTTTCCATGGGGCATTCCGGGAACCATTTCACCGATCCCCATTTCTCTGTCAAACCATTCGGTAACGGCCTGCCGTCATCTACAGGCGTCTATCGTCCCTCCACTATATCCACAATGCTCTTGACGTAATTGTAGCCGCTGCTGCCCTGTTTGAACTCACCTGCGGCAAGCACCTGTTTCGCCACCGCATAGATACTGCGGGCCACCGGAGGACCATAGACAATGATCTGATTGCCGTCATCGCTCTGCAGTATTGCATAGCTGCGGAAGGCCAACTCAGTGGCATACTGTTTTTCCGGCAGTTTGGTAACTACTGAGGCAAAGCGGTAACGTCCCTCCACGGTCTCAAAGATACGGTCGTTTACAACACCGTTCTCCGTCCAGTAAGAACGTCCGCCTCCCACCTTTTCTCCGTCCTTGATAAAAGGATATCGATCCATATTGGAACCGGTGATGAGCAATGTGCCGTATTCGGTCAGACGGTATCCGTTTATCCCTTCCCCCAGAAGCTGGGCACGCTTCCCGGTATCGATACCGGATTTAAAACGCAGACCCGAATATCCCTGTACCCGTATGGAAAATCCGTGATAGCTGAGCAGATCCTGCAGTCCCGGCAAAGGAGTGGCCGTACAGGTATCGCCATGGTAGCTCAATCGCCACACATACATTCCCTTGGGAACATTCCGCTCGTTATAATAATACATGACCGCGGTCTTACCGGTCTTATCCGGCAGCTGAAGCGTATAGCTGTCACCGCTTTTCGTCGCGGTATACCGGATGCCGTCAATATAGACATCGGCATTATCATAACCGGCAGGGGGAGTCAGGCTTATGGTAAGCGGCGGCACGGAAGGCAGGGGGGGCGGTGTAACGCCCGGATCGTACTCCACCTTCTGGCACCGCACAGTGACCGAATTACCCGTCTTGGTGGCTACATATACCTGATCGCCCACTGCAGCCGCCTTAAAATCATCCGCCTGACCGTTCAACCCGTCATAGCAGGGTACAAAACTGTTCCCTGAAAGGCGCAGCAACCCTGCATTCTTTGCTATATTATCCAGATAAGCCAGATACACCGTTTCACCTGCCGTCAGCAGAGACACATCATAATACCGGGTCATCTGGGGAATGTCTATCTTAGTCCATGCGGCGCCATTCCACACAGCCAGCGCCGGGGTGACTTCCGGTTCCTCGGAATTGCTTCCCTTTCCGGAAAACCCATACAGCTTCGTGCCCTGACGATGCAGCAGATTTATATTGCCGTATTGACCATATTCAAACGCGGTCGTCCATGTTTTGGCGACGGAATCATAGATATCGATCTTGCTGGCATTGGGGTATTCCCCGTATGCCACATAGAACAATTCTCCCTGCTTTACTACCGTCGGATTACCGAAATCCCGGGCTGTCCGGTCATTGACCACAACAGTTCCTTTCAGATCCCGTATGACTAATTGACTGGTTCCCGAAATCGGATTCTGGTACGCTGCGTAAATCTCATTACCGTCCGTCACAAGCTGCAGTGAGTTCGGGGCTACAGCCGTATCCAACAGTACCGCACCGCTCCAGCTGCTGCCGTTCCAGACAGAATAGACCGGATTCCCGGAACTGTTCATGTATGCCAGATACAACTGACCGTTGCAGTCAGCCATCGAGATCGTGGAAAACATACGGGAAGGGATCGGTCCACCCATCTGCTGCCATGTCCCCGCAGCCTGATCCCATCTGCGGACACATACATGACCCGATGTGTTGATGTAACTTAAATACAGGGTTCCTGTGTTATCGGCATGCAGATTGACCGCCGATAACGCATCGTTGGCCGCCACTCCTCCCAGCGCCTGCCAGTCGTCTCCGTATTCCGCAAAGTCTACCTGGAATGTGATCTGCGTCTCGTCAGCAGAAACCTGCAGATTACTGATACGCACTCCGCTGTTGCTTCCGTCTGAATAATAAAGCGTATTGTCCGCATAGGAGGCGCTGAGATCCGTACTGCCGTAAGATGTTTCCCCGTTTTTGGCATTTAAAGCCGCTCCAACAGTACTCACTATACAATCATTAGGGGCTGAAACACCGGGACGGTATACATAAATATAATTTTTCCCGTAAAAGTTGGATTTTTCCTCCACCTTGTTATCCACCCGGTACATGATCAGTCCCTCATCCACAAAATGCTCATAGTTTGGAGCCGGCAGCGATCTGCGGTACTCCAGACAGAGGATCTCGGAATCCCCCTGGGGCAGAGGTGTGCTGACGGTAAAAAGCCGGACACCCCCGCTCTGTTCCGGCTGACTGACAGCCGTCAGAGTATAAGTGCCGCTCTTTGAGATCTCACCGATCCGGTCACCCTCAAGCCATCCTTCCCTTGCCCGCAGATATCCCAGCGGATACTGTGGTGAAAGAGAAGTACCCGATGCCATCACATCCCATATCCCCACAGGACCGGCTCCCGGTCCCGTCGCACTGTCATCCCGATACAGATCAGGAAGTCCCAATGTGTGCAGGAATTCGTGGCTGACCAGCCGTGCGCCGCCTCTCTCGATCACACCCTCGGAAGGCATGGCATTGTAGCAACGGATATAAAGACCATTAATCCTGTCATCGCCACCATAATCCGTCTTAAAGGAATGATCCTTACCGTTGATATTATCCCCCTGCACAATAATGGTCAGATTATCCACACAGCCGTCTCCGTTGAGATCCAGATTTCTTCCCGACACATCCAGATAATCCGGATTATTGTTCGGACCTGATGACTGTATTTTCCCGATCACCTCACGAACCATTGCATCATCGGTATCATATATGGACTGTGACAGTTCCAACACCTTGATGCCTTCGGTACCGTCATCACGTGTGTATATCTGGGGAAAAATATTCTCCACGGTTACCTTATCACAGGTTATGGTCTTAATGTAATTGGCGAACGAATTATCAATGCCTGGATCTGTCCCTCCTTGATAAATACCCTTGATCCATTTCCAGTTATCTCTCTGATAAGATGTATAATCCACAACCTCATCAAACACATTTCCCTCTGCACCCCGCATCTTCACAAAGATGACCAGATTCGCCATACGATAGGGCTCCGCCGCCTCCGCCATCGGCACATATCCGGTAAAGGCCAGACCAACGCCGAGCATTACGGCAAGCAGCATGCTTATACATCTTCTGCGCAACAGTCTTATTTTCTTCACGATCCACCTCCTGCTTCGTCCTTCCGAAAGAAATCCCTGTTCCTGTATACTTCCCGTTCCGGTCTGACCTTCTTTCGGAATCTGCCTGTTCCTGCTCTTCCTTCACAAACCATCCTTTATTCCCACACTTCCGGCCGGGGCAGTCCCAGCATCTCACAGTCCATCCGGAAAGTATCTTTCGCGGCGCCCTCCTGATAGAGATACCTGTTGCCTCCCTCCTGATAAGCGTACACCACGCCGCCGGCCTGTGTCACCTTTTCCTGCTGCTGTTCCTTTGTGGAACCATCCTCTCCAAGAGCTCCCGTATATGAAATGCCCTCATATTCCACGAAAATGGAGTCCACACAGATATCATTGTGCAGGACAGCCTGATATTTCTTATATAAAGTGCCTTCCGCGTCAAACCAACAGGTCTCCGTATCACCGTTATACGCGCCCTCCGCGTACACGGCAGAGCCGATCAGGCTCCCCTCATCGTTCAGTCGGCCATACAGGCATTCCCCATCCGCAGTGAGCAGAAAGACCTCCGTCCCATAAGCATCGCTTACAATCTGTGCCGTCAGATTCTCACCGGTATAGCGGGTGCGTGTAGCATAAACTTCCGGCACCTCCTGGAAAATCTCTCTCCAGTCTTCCCCTTTTATCACCCTGCGCAGTGCTGCCGCATCCTGCTCCGCCAGCGCCTGTTGTAAAGCCCCGATCAGTTCTGCCGCCGGTTCCTCGTCGGCAGTGCGCTGTATCACCAGCTCCTGTAACCGTTGCACATACTCCTCACCGGGATACAACCGGAAAGCCCGCCACAGTATGCGGCGCTGTGCCTCGGCGTCACCGGTATCGGCATACAGCTGCGCCATCTCCAGATAGTCCTCCTCCGCACAAAGATCCCGGGCCATCAATTCCTCATAAAGTTCAAGTCTTGGAACCTGTGAATTCTGTGCATCTTTCAACGCCGCCAGTTCCTCCCTCAATTGGACTTCCGTCCTCATTCTCAGGGAATCTGTAGCCGCCTGACCGGCACCCGAAGACATCTCCGGTTCGCCTGATGTCGGTTCCTTTCCGTCCCCACTGCCTGCGCAGGCCGTGAGCAGACTGACTGTCAATGCCAGTGCAAATGCTGCAGAAAATACTTTTTTCATAGAAATCCTCCTGTTATCATACCGTCCTTCTGTGATAAATCCTTCTGTCTGCCATAGAATGACTGTAAAAAAGCTGTAAAGAAATAACATGTGCAGTTTTCGCCGAATATCTCTTCGAGGGGCAGTTTCAAAAATACAGCCACAATGGACTGCGGCAAAGCTTTTGATCTGCGCGGCCGGAGAAATAAACCAGTCAGGATGCACAGGTTATTTCTTTACAGCTCCTAAAGTGTGTTTGAAAAATGCTTTCCCGGGGAGAATGATTTTTCAAACATGTTCTAAGCTGAGTATATAATATATCTCTCAAATTTCCAAGTAAATCTTTCTGTTTCTGAAAAAAATCTTCATTTATCAGGATTCCGGGAATCCATCCGGTCAGAATCCCTCTGCCGGTTTTCTCCGGCATGAACAGAAGCATAACAGTGTATCGTTTGTCCCACTTGTATCCACAGGTAACGGAAGCTGCCCCGTTATTTCATTTATAAGCATTCTCAGCTCCGCATGTCCGGAGGTTCCCCACAATATCCGTCAGTACATCCCCTACGAGAATATTTCCCTGATCTTTTCATAATTCCGCGCCGTCATCAGCGCTGACATATCGCAGTTCCGGAACCGCACCACATAAGTCCACCTTCCGTATGGCTCGATCCGGGTGATCTTGGAAAGATTGATAATATAGGACTTATGACAGCGCAGGAATCTGTCCGCATCCAGCTTTGTCTCCATATCGGACAGAGAAATGGACGTTTTGTACTGTTCACCCACAGTCACAATATTTGTGCAACCCTCCGCCCGCTCAATGAAAAGAATCTCCTCCACATCCAGAAGGTATGTCTGCTCTTTGCCCTTGATCAGAAGTTTTCCCCTGCAGCGCTCCGACCGGGATACCTTATCCGTTGCACCGGCGACATCCTTTTCTCCGCAGTCCTCCGGTGCATCCGTCAGATTTCGCTTTCCACTCTCCGGAAATGTGTTTCGGATACGGTCCAGAGTACGCGCCAGTCTTTCCATGTTAAAGGGCTTGACCAGATAGTCGAAAGCATATATCTCAAAGGCATTTGCCATATATTCACTGTGGGCCGTGGCGAAGATAACCTTAAGCCTGGGATCAAGCTCTGTCAGCACCCTGGCGCAGTTGAGACCGTCCTCCCCGTTTAAGTCAATATCCACAAACACCACATCCGGTCTATATTTGGCGAAATCCGCCACCGCTCCGGCAAAATCGCCGCATTCCGCAACCACCTCATAATCCGGCTGCTTCTCCACCATCTTGTGGAGAAGCCTTCTAATCTCCGGTTCGTCATCTATCAGCATTACTTTGATCATACCTTAAGATTCCCTCTTGCTCTCCGCATAGGCGTTTGCGCCTGTGCCGATATTTTTCTTCATTTCCGTGTCCGCCAGAACATTCTGCATCTTATAATAGTCCAGTACTCCGATATGCCCTTCCCTGAGCGCCTGGGCCATGGCCTTGGGGATCTCCGCCTCCGCCTGCACCACTGCGGCACGCATCTCCTGCTCCAGTGCTACCGCCATGGCACGGCGTTCCTCCGCTCTCGCCTGGGCGATCTTATTGTCCGCCTCCGCCTGCAGGCTCTGGAGATTTGCCCCGATATTCCTTCCGATATCGATATCCGCGATATCAATGGAAATGATCTCATAGGCCGTACCCGCATCCAGTCCCTTATCCAGTACCAGTTTGGATATCTCATCCGGATTCTCCAACACTCTGCTGTGATCGGGGGAAGAGCCCACCGTGGTGACGATACCCTCGCCGATCCGGGCCAGTACGGTGGATTCCCCGGCGCCGCCGATAAGCCTTTCCAGGTTGGTCCGCACCGTCACCCTGGCCTTTACCATCAGTTCGATTCCGTCCTTTGCCACCGCCGATATGAGGGGTGTCTCGATGACCTTGGGCGTTACGCTCATGGTCACTGCCTCGAACACATCCCGGCCTGCCAGATCTATGGCGGAAGCTTTCTCAAAGGACAGGTCCATGCCTGCCCGCTCCGCCGCGATCAGCGCATTGACCACACTGTCCACATTTCCACCCGCCAGATAGTGAGCCTCCAGCTGATTGGATGTCACCTGCAAGCCCGCCTTTGTGGCCTTGATCAGGGGAAAGACAATCTTTTTCGGAGCCACCCGGCGCAGCTTCATTCCCACCAGATTAAAGATACCCACCTTTACATTGGCCGCCACCGCAGATATCCACAGTCCCATGGGAACAACGGTAAAAAACAGCACGATCAGCAAAAATACGATACATAGCAAAACAATCTTAACGATAAACATAGAATCCTCCCTCTCTTTCTTCTCTACTCTTTCTTTTCTTCCACTACCCTCACGGTCAGCCTGTTGGCGCTGATCTTACTGATCACGATCCTGCTGCCCTTTTTGATGTATGCACCCTCCGAGATCAGATCCAGTTCGATCCCGTCAAAATCGCCTTTCCCGGCAGGACGCAGGTCCGTGGACGCGATTCCTTCCCGGCCCAGGAGATAGTTCAGGTCCGATGAGGCCAGATAATCGTTCTCCGGACGGACCTCTGTGTCCAGTATAATCGGTGACTTGAATTTCCGATAGTGCATCAGTCCTATGATGACTGCCATCAGGATGCCCAGTACCACGATCACCACCACCGTCACAAATATTCCCTCCTCCAGAGAATCCGTGACCAGAAGCACGCCTCCCACCAGACAGATGATACCTGCGATCCCGGGTGCCCCAAATCCGGGTACCACCAGTTCAATGCCGACCAGTACAAATCCCGCGATCAGCAATGCAATGCCGATCCATACAATCGTTTCCATGCAGCGCTTCACCTCCTCTCTCTTTCATGCGTTTTGCGGAAAACATTTTTACCGGTTCCCATACTTTTCCAACTGCATTTCTGTCAGAAATCCGATTTTCCCGGCAGGATTCCGGGGGCTTATATTCCGGTTCCATATCCGTCCCGTCACCATCAGCCTTGTTCGACAGATACTGTCTGTCGTTCCTATGCCATCTGCGGCATTTTGTTCCGTCAGGCCGGAGAAAGCATTTTTCAAACACGCTCTGGAGCGGCACATGACTCGCTCTCACCGGACTTCTTCAGTTTCACGGTAAATACGGTCTCCTTCTCATCCGATTCCAGCCGGATGCTTCCCCCGTTCGCCCTGAGCACATTGGATACAATGTACAGCCCCATTCCGTGTCCCGCCTCCCGCCTGGTACTGAAACCCTGTCTGAAAATGGCCGTCCGGATGTCCTTTGGAACGGGAGCGCCGTTGTCCGACACCGAAAACAGGTAATGCTCCCTGTCCTCGCTGATATCCAACACCATTTTCCGGTCAGTCTCCTTTTCCGACAATGCGGTGATAGCGTTGTCGATCAGATTGGAAAGCACCTTGCACAGTTCCCATGGCTCTATTTTCAGGTCTTTCAGATCCGATTTTACTTCCACATAGAAATCGATCTGTCCTGCCTCCGCCTCCCCCATCTTCGCCATCAGCAGCGCATTGACTGCCGGGACGGATGTACGGATCGCCTTTCCGACCTTCATCATATCCCTGTAGATCGGTTCCAGATAACCGCGGAGCTCCTCATATTCCTCCAGCTCCGCCATCCCGTACACCACCTGCATGTGATTGAGATAATCATGTCTCTGGCTTCTGAGCTCGCTGTTGAGCTTCTGCATCTGTCCGCAGCTCTCCACCAGACTGTCATAGCGTCTGCGCAGCTTCACATACAGCAGAAACATCCAGAGCAGACAGAGCATCAGTATGACCACCATTGCCAGACAAAAGTATAGACTGAAATCCATTTCCCGCATCTTTTCCGCTCCTTCCCATATTTCCCGCCATGCCGCAAGTCCGGAAACGCAGGCGAACTTGTTTGCCTGCATTCTTCCGTATGAGACTTAGAATTTTTCAGGATCAATTTCATTCTAGCACAGATTTCATTCCAGCCAACAGGAAACTTCTGAATGATACATTTTCCGCTCTGAAATGACAACGTATCCCGGCAAACAGGAACAGGACAAAAAAGAAAAGCACTCAGAGCATTTTCATACATGCTCTGAGTGCCGCTGCCGTGCTG
>CAMWWF010000106.1 GCA_947177885.1 uncultured Lachnospiraceae bacterium | reverse complement strand
ATCGTCAGATATCCCTCCTGTCGTTCCCCCTCCATCTGCTGCAAAAAAGTTATGGTTTCATAATGGTAGCCGTATCCTTCTACCATACGCAGCTCGTCGTTGGCAGAACAAACCGTAAACTGAAAGCGCGGGTTATCCCACAATATATTTGTCAGACAAGTGATCGCGTCATTACACTCCAGCGCCTCGAAATTGACAGGCGTTTTGTACATTTTCCCCAGAGTCAGAACAAAGATCATTATCGCAACTCCGCTCAGGGAAATGATATTTGCAAAGGGTCGTCTGGTGATCCGTTCTATGAACAGACTCACTATGGCATCCGCCGCAAAGGCCAATGATACCGCTAAGATATAAGAAAGATAAATACTGCACCTGTTTTTATCCATCAGTGCGGGAATGCCGAGTTCCCATGCTATGATCATCACATACAGAAACACCTGACAGAAAAACACCGATAACAGGGTACAGCCATACAATCGGTTCTTTTTCTCCAAAAGACAGACCAGCCCCAGAATCCCCGGCAGCACTGTGCCAAACAACATGATCTTTACCGTTTCCAGCGAGACTTTATCCAATACATATATGTGTACCACGCTCCGTATGGTCGACAATACGAACAGGACACTGTTCCACTTTTGAGAGATCCATGTCTTCAACCGTACTCCCAACGGAATTTTGGTTTTCGGCGGCGGAGCTTCCGGTGGCAGAGATGTACCGTCAGATGATATCTGCGTATCTCCGTTCATTATGGTTACTGTCGCACCGTCAGAAGAACTCTGACTCACATCGGCGGAAGATCCCTGATCGCTGTCCTGCACCGTCTGGGTCGTCTGCCCTGAATCCGTCGTTCCCTTGATAATGCTCATGCCCCATCGAAGAGAACCTTCCAGGGGCGTACCTGTTGCCACCGCGATCACCATCGGCAACACGGCAAGCACAACACTCAATATACCGGCTGCCATTACCCTTCCAAAATATTCCTTTCGGAACAGGATCCCCGCATACCCTATGGCAACTCCCACGCAGAACAGACCGGCTGCCATGGTATTATAAAAATGTGCCGCCAATGTGGCGCTGAAACTCAAAGCGAAAAACAACAGATAACGGCTGCTGTGTAACTTCCACCCCTTCGCTCCGTCCTCACGGCGTCTGTCTTCAAAAAATGCTGTCAGAAAATAAATCGACGGCAATATAAATATCATGCCGAATTCCTGGGGGAGAGAGCTGAAATATCTCGTATAAGTGTTCTCGTGCCAGATATTGGCAAGAACATACAGAACCATGGCAACATAAGGTGAATATTTCATTCTGCAGCACGCTTTTAAAAATGCCAGCAGCACCATATGTATGATGATATTCTGTACCAGACAGAAAACACGCAGCAGCACAAAAGTGTAAAATCCAAACATCTTATGAAGATAATAGATCATACTGTGAAAGCCGTGAGGATACACTCCCGCGATAAACATTTCATTTCTGTCCATGCCGTTGATCCAGTAATTGTGCACCGGTATATCCGAAGTACAGTACCCCATATTCCAGACCAGATTACATCCGTACAGCCATAATATCGCCACAATAAATCCCACAGTGAGCACCCAGTCAAAAAAGTTCTTCCGAATACTCCGGAACAGACGTGACACCCCCGTCTTCATGCACTTTCCCGTAAATCGCAATATCTTACTGAACAGGAGACGGCCGCCCATGGTGCCCGTCAGGAAGCTGTTTACTGCTCTTGCCGCCCCCAATATTCCGTCTTTGATGGTGACATTATGAACCCTAGCTACAGCCCAGAGCACCGGCAATACCGTGCCCAGCGCCAGCGTAAACCTGTTTGAGATATGGAGAAGCTGTAATACCATCACCATATTCATCAGATAAACATTTCCGATCACCAGATAAATCATAAAACGGACGCAGAATCTCTCCCCACTGACCTTCCTGTAAAACACGAAGGCCGGTAAAAGCACTGTCATCCCCAGATACGCTGCCAGGACAGCTATAAATTGTAAGATTGTCAACATCTGCATTGACATTGCTTTCCATGTCTCCTTCGCTAACCCTTCCACCACATATCAGCTGAACACTCTGATCAGATCCAATGTATCCCTGTCGATCACCACATCAGATTTCTTTAATCTGTCCATAGCGGCAAAGAATTTCTCCTTATCCTGAATACTGAAATACAGTTTGAGCGGGATCGTATAGCTTGTCAGTTCCTCGGGATATATTTCCATACAGCGATTGCACCATATTTCCATCCGCTCATATTCCTTCAGGCGCAACAGCAGGGCGGCCATCCATTCTATATATTCACAGTGCAGACGATATCGATGCTCCTCGCTCTTATACAGCCATGTACACGCTTCCTCCACCATCTCCACATAGCTGCGCTGCTCTATATCGGGAAACACCTCCTGACACAGGACCTCATTCATATACTCGATCATCATACATGCATAATCTGCGGCTCCCTCGTCCCCCTTATGAAACGCATTATACAGCTCCTGAGACTCCTGACGGAAATCATTCAGGGCATCTCTCAGCACGGAAGCCGCATAATGGGAAGTCTCCGTATCCTCACTGTTAAGCGCCAGAGAAATGGTGGCAAGGGATTTCCTGATGTCGCCCTTTACCACGTCCATGACCAGGGATCGCAGGCTCTCCTTGTCCGCCACCGCCAATGCCTCCTCTATGGGTACCCTGTTGCGCTCACTCTCTTCATCAGCCTTCCTGCGGGCAACCACTTTCTCCTTGCCGAAAATGACGTCCGTCAGGTCAGCCGTTGTCCGGAAGAACAATACGTACATCAGCAGGGTGGTCAGAAAGAACAGCACGCCTACCACCGGACACAGCAACATGACCAGTGCTTTAAAAAAATACCCCGTTTTACTGAGCATCCTCCACTCCGGCAGATCTTCCTCCACATCCTCTTCTTCCGCTTCCCATGCTTTGACCTCGTCGCTCTTGGATCCCTCAGACTTTGCCTCTCCGGACTCAGGCTCCCCGGATTTCACTTTCTCCGGCTTTGTTTCCTCAGATTTTGCTTTTCCTGTTTTTAGGGTCTTTGCTTTTCCGGTCTTTTCATCTTCCGCCTTCGTCTCCCCTAAAGGCTGTCCTTCCGCCCGTACGGTCTGTATAAGGCACCCCCAGACAAAATATGCCACGGCGATCAGCGTATTGACCAGCAGGATCACCATAAAAACCTTCTCCGCAGTCGTCATACCGCCAATGCCTCCTCAACCTGACAGCCCAGACCGGCATCCTCAAACCTCTTCTGCACAAAATTAGCTCCCGCCACATCTGTATTTGCCAATAATACATGCAGTCTGCCCTTCGCATCCTGTCCGAGATAATCTGTCTGTCTTACCAGCTTGCTCAGCTTCGCATCCACTTCCTCCTGAGACAATTCTCCGGTATCGAGATTCAGCAATGCACATGTGGTCAGATTCCTGCTCCTTGCGCGCATGAATGCGGATACCAGTTCTTCAAAAGCCTCCTTCTCCAGTATATGCGTTCCCTGAATATATCGCTGCTGCTCCAGCGCCGCCATATAACGGTTTGCCCTCAGGACAGCGTCCTGGATCAGATATCGGGTGATGGCCAGCATATCCGCCTGCCCCAGCGTCATTCGCTCCCAGGGGATATCCCATACCATCAATATCATCTGCATCTCATCACCCTCGTAAATGGCGCTGGCCATCAGAGGATAACTCTCATTCATATTCTTGTTGATATAGACCCTGTGCGCACTGATGGCCTCATACATTTCCGTCATCTCTGAGTAATTAACGGAATTCCCCAAGATCCGCGCCCTGCCTGATGTGGCCGAAAACAGTCTCGCATAGGAACGGTTTGCCACCGAATAGATGGCCACATCCTTGCTGCGCATGATCTTGGAAAGCACCTCCGCCGCGTAAAACAATACCTCCGCCGGCTGATAACTGCCCAGTTCGGAAGTGATCTCATAGATCTTACCCATACTGTCATTCTGATTCAGCAAATGATCCGACAGAACATCCTTCACTCTCACATTACTGCTGTTGATATCTGACAGATCGGCCAGCTGCTTCATGAGAAAACATACTTCCTCCGTGTTCTCCTCCCGAATGGATTTCAGCTGGTCCCTCATATATCCCACCACAAGTCCCAGGATCAGGAGCTGTGCCATCCAGACATATGTGTTGTAATCAAGCATTACATCAAACCCGCTTCTCTGATACATCTGCCGGAAACAATAGCCTGCGATCGCCAGCAGACTGGAAAAGATTGCCTGCTGCTGTCCATATACGATGGCAAAAAGCAATACATACAGCAGATAAAAGTCGAGATGCGCAAAATACCGGCTCCCCACGGCTCTGTTGTTCAACATAAAAAACGGAATGAACAGAATCATGTTTTCCGCAAAGGGAACCAGTGTTCTCACCACTTCCCTGAAGCCGTTTTTCACCTTTTGCGCAAGACTTTCGTCTACATCCGAGCGCCTGGAAAACCTTGATGCGTTCTTCTGCAGGTATTCGGTAAGTTTGGGGATTGCCTTAGCCGGCGGGTTGAAGTTCCGAAGTCTGAACTCCTCCATGAAATCAAAACCCGACAAAATAACACTGTTTATCCCCTTTTCCGGTGCATCAACTATGGTTGCGACATTTTCATCCGTTTTTTTCCTCAGATTCTGCTGTATCATCCTGGCAATCTCTGCCTGAGATATCGCCGTACTGCCTGACACCTGATAAACCGAGTGTCGGCATTCCTCCGCCACAGCCACCTGATAGATATCCTCCACGGCATCGGGCAGATAGACGGGTGAAAACTGCTTTTCCCCATCTATTGTAAAATGTGATCGGTTGATGGTTTCCACCGCAGTTTCCGCCTCTTCCACATAGATACCCCTGTCGCCGTCTATCGTGATCTCACCCGTATCAATGGCTTCCATGCACATTTTCGCACAGATATTGCCAAGCTCCTCCCGGCGGGTAGGAATACCGTAAAGGTGGTCCAGACGCAGCACAATTATTTTCCCGTCCACCATGTGGCTGTAGTCCAGACACATCTTCTCCCCCATGGCTATAGCCTGTGCCTTGGGATTTTGATCTGTCTGGTTTAAAATTTCATTATTTTTATGAATGCGGATTCCATCGAACACTTCATCAGAAGACAGATAAATGAATTTACCCTTCCGCTGGGCGGCAAAGGCCATCAGCATGTTCAGAATTGCCGAAGAATAATCAATGGAGGTATTCTGTCCGCCCTCCCAGTTAAAATTCCAGTCATACGCACCCAGAAAAATGGTGACGTCCGGTTTCACACTGTTAAATACTTCTCTGATACAGGCATTATTATAGCTGAAGCGGTACGTCTCAAAGGCTCTGCGGTAGCTGAGGACTTCCTTTCCCTCCTCGGTCAGCACAAAAATCCTGTGTTTTTCCTTATCCAGTTTATCAACCAGCTTTTGCATCAGATTACTTGTGCTGCCCACCAGTAAAACGTCCATACCCCTTACGCTCCATTCATTCTTATTGCAGAACTATTCCCTGTTCCTCAAGCTGCTGCAAAAAATGCCTGATATCTGTCAGCGCCTCCTGTACAGGAACCCCTCTCTCCCTGTTCAGTTCTTCCGCCACTGCGATTTCCGATCTCAGACACTGATATCGTTCCCAAATAAATGCGCCGCTCTCATTGACCGCCACGGGTTCCCGCCAGTCCGAACCGCTCTGCTCCATATCGATCAGCCAATACAGTCCTGCGGCTTTGCGCATCTGATAACGTACTCCTTTTTTCATAGCTCTCCCGGTCTTCTGAATGCCTCCCTGTTTTTGCACGTCACAGACAGCTTTCAGCCCCTCTTCTTTGCGCTTTATGTCACCCGGTTCCCCTACCTCCCGGGCAGAGGCCGGAACCCTCCTGCGGCTTTGCCTTTTCTCTCTCCAGGTTCCCAAGGCTTCCCAGGCAGAGACCGAAAGATGCCGACACATTTTGACCTCCCGTCAAACAGCCAAAGATGTATCTGCCCAGGCAAGCCCGGCAGATACATCTTCGTCTGTTTGGTTCTGCCCTTTTCGGATATTTTATCACATTTTATCACAAATGGGAATCCGTAAAGTAAATTCTGTCCGCAGTTTTCCAAAGCATGGACTCCTTCTCACTCTCTGTGAAAGCATGACTCTCCAGTATATAGTCAAAGAGATGGCGGTAAGTATCCCTGCAGAGGTTGCTGGGCAGGTCGCTTCCCCACATCATACGGTCCGCCCCGAGGATGCCCATGGCCTCTTTGATAAACCATATTGCGGTGGGATACGGATAAGGCTCCGGTCTCTGATTGCCGCTTAAGCTGGCCAGATCAAAGACCACATTGTCCAGATTCAGCATTTTCATCGCCTCACGCCAGTCCTCCTCATAACTCCGTCCCTGGGGCGCCAGAAGATGACAGACCACAAACTGCAGGCCGGGATATCTCTTTGCGGCTGTTGCCAGCTCCCGGACCTGCCAGCAGCATCCGCCGTGACGCCCGATGTCAAACACCACCGTCAGTCCCAGGAACTCCGCATAACGGAGCTGTTCCTCCATCATCTCCCCCTCCAGAGGGAATTCCCTGTGATAACTCATAAGGCCGCTCCCGTCACTGACTTCAAACTTTACGATGGGAAATCCCAGATCTTCGAACAGATGTCTGCGGACATCTTCATACTTTCTGCAAAAGGGATCGTAACATGCCGCTCCGGTGAAACGGTCCGGATATTTCTGCATCGCTTCCCACGTATAGAGATTCTGGGGACCTATGAAATTGCCCTGAAGCATCACGGCTTTCTCTATCCCCTCCCTGTCCATAAGGGAAAGTACAGCTTCCGGTGTCACCCTGTCCTCTCCCAGTTCTTCCGGAAACATCTGAAAGGTGCTTCCGTCCGCGTATTCCACATATCCGCCGCCGATGCAACGCAGCTCTCCTCTGGCGCCGAAGCCGTTCAGGCTCTGACAGAGATGAATGTGTGCGTCTATGATCTTCATATGATCGTCCTCCCATCTATTCTTCTACTTAGGCGTTTGCAAAATCGGAGTTTTGTAATTACTGACGTTCTTCTACTAATGTATACGTGAGCATTCCGTAGTGCAGCCTGCTGTCTTCCGTAATATTTTCAGACAGAAGCGCCCTTGCCGCAAAATGTAATTCACTGTCCTCAGTGTTCCTTGTTTCAGACATTTCATTCCTGTCCGTCAATTTCAAGAGTCCGGCATAATCGCCGTCAATCCGAACCACCCTGTTATCGCATACCCTCTCCATCTTTTCCTTTCTGTTATATTTTATTATAATGTGTTTTGCATTTTATTCCAATAAGATTTATGACAAAAGTATCCTTTTCCGCTTTTTTTTAACAGATTGCATTTTTGCAGAGTGTTTACCGCACAAAAGGGCATAACACTTATGGATTACGTTCAGAAAAGAAGATTATCCGTTGCGCGAACCGAACTCACTAAAGGCAAAAAAATAATTGACGTTGCCGTAGATTATGGCTATGAAACAGCAGGCGGGTTTGCAAAATCATTTAACAATGAATTCGGATATAGTCCAACTGCTTATGCGGCTCATATGAGTGATGTTGACTTTGAATTACCATTAACTAAAATTGGTGGTTATATTAGGAATCCTGTTATTCTGAAAAAAGAAGCGTTTAAAGTGGCTGGTTATGGCATAAAAACCAACGTTACAAGCAGTTATATGAAAGATATTGCCGCTTATTGGGACACCTATACAGGCGAAAACCCGGAAAACAAAATGATTTAACAAAAGCTGATACAGGTCAGAATGATCCTTTAGCTGACGTTGTCAAAGCAGCTTGGAAATATATCTTTGAGGAATGGTTTCCCAATAGTGAATATATCTATGACGAAAGTAAAATCGACTTTAGTTTTATGACGAGAGATGCCATTTCCGTGCTGACGCAACCATGGAAATATACGTCCCAACGACGGCTCTCGCGGCATTCGCCAACTGTCCGTGCAAGCACGGCCGCTCGGCATATGGCCATTCGGCCTCTGACTACCCTGAATATCATTTATAAAAAATTTATTTATTGATGTCTTGCCATATTTCTCAAAATGTGGTAGAGTGTAGAAAAGCAAATTTTCTACAACATATCAGACACAAAGAAACCATTTATCGTGTCTTCTGATTACATTTCATCAGGATGGAAGCAGTGTTTTATGCAGCTTCTGTTTCTTTCGGAAAATCATGCTTTTATATTCCAATATTTAAGCAGGAGCTCCGAAAGGGTCTCCGCATATACACAGGGAGGCCAAATGAGAAAAGAACGGAAGCGAAACCAGATGCTGCAGTGGCATCCGGCCTTTTATGCCAGCATCCGGATTGAATTTTCGGAAGAGGCAGATAAACTTTTATTTGAGAGTGAACATCAGTTGGGCACCAAACCGAAAGCGATCGACGTATTGATCATCCGGAAAAATCCAAAGGAAAAAATCCATAAAAATATCGGAAAAATTTTCCGTACCCATAATATTATGGAGTACAAGCGCCCGGGAGATTATCTCAGTATAGATGACTATTATAAGGTTCTCGGCTATGCCTGCTTTTACAAGTCTGATACGCCAAAAGAGAATACCATACCGATAACAGATATTACCATATCCCTTGTCTGTCACCAACGGCCTCTCAAGCTGATCGATCACTTGACAACGGTACGGCATTTATGTCTGACAGAGCAGGAGGAGAGAATTTTCCATGTAAAAGGGGAGATCTATCC
>CAMWWF010000105.1 GCA_947177885.1 uncultured Lachnospiraceae bacterium | reverse complement strand
AATTTCCGAGTAACCTGACTACATAACGCCAGCCATATACGTTTAACCAATGCAGCATGGTAAATTCTGTCGTTATGTAGTATAATAATATGTGCAAAGCTTTTAAAAACGGCTCTAAACAGTTACAATCCAATACAGATCACAGGCATTTCAAATACAGGAGAAAAAGGAGCACACTATCATATGAAGCAATTTTTCAGACCGGCAGCACTCTGCCTTGCGGCAATTCTGTTTCTGTTCCACATCACTGTAACGGAGGCGGCGGGCAGTTCAGATGACACTTACCCTCCGAAATCCGTAGATATCATGTTTTTCCACGACACCCATTCCCATCTGGACAGCTTTTCCACCATAATGGAGGATGAGGCGGTATCTGTGGGTGGTTTTGCACGGATCAAGACGCTGATCAATGAGCAAACAAATCACAAACCCGATACCCTGATCCTGGATGCCGGGGATTTTTCCATGGGAACGCTGGTGCAGGCTATTTTCAGCAGCGAGTCTGCGGAACTGCGTATGCTGGGTTCCCTGGGATGTGAAGCTACCACTCTGGGCAACCATGAATTCGACTATCGTTCCAGGGGCCTTGCGGGCGCTATGGATGCCGCCATTGACTCCGGTGAACCGGTTCCCGCCATGGTACTCTGTAACATGGACTGGGAGACCATGGAAGCGGAAGGACTGACAGAGGATCAGAAGCTGTTGAAGGATGCCTTCGATCATTACGGCGCGAAAGATTACATTGTGGTGGACAAGGGCGGCGTAAAGATCGCCATTCTGGGTGTCTTCGGCCAGGACGCTCTCGCCTGTGCCCCCACCTGCGTGCTGAAATTCAAGGATATATCCGAAGCTGCGGCGGAAACGGTAAAAGAGATACAGGAGAAGGAAAATGTGGACATGATCGTCTGCCTTTCCCACAGCGGCACAAACGAGGATGAGAGCAGATCCGAAGACGAAATATTGGCCAAAAGCGTTCCCGAGATCGACCTTATCATCAGCGGACATACCCATTCCCTGTTGTCGGAGCCTATCCGGCATGGCGATACTTATATCGTCTCCGCCGGTGAATACGGTAAATATTTAGGCTCTCTCACTATGCGCCAGAGAGAAAACGGCAGATGGGTCATGGATGTGGAAAGGGATTACAGACTGACTCCCATTACAGACGATATCATTCCCGACTCCGCCACACAGGACAAGATCGACTCCCTGATGAAGCTTGTGGACTCGGTGTACCTCTCACAATTTGGCTACACGGGCGATCAGGTGCTGGCACAAAATCAGGCAGGTTTCTGTCCACAGGAGGATCTGGGCAGCACCCACACCGACCAGAATCTGGGAAACTTTATGTCAGATTCCTATGTCTACGCCGTGGAAAACGCCGCAGATTATGACGGACATCCGGTAGATGTGGCTATCGTGCCTTACGGCTGTGTCCGTGACAGCTATCCTGACGGTGATGTCACTGTGACAGATGTATTTAATTCTTTCTCACTGGGCATCGGTCCTGACGAGATTCCCGGATATCCGGTGATCAGTGTCTATCTGACGGGAAAAGAGTTAAAGACTGTGGCGGAAATCGACGCATCCATATCAGATCTTATGATCTATGCCAGGCTCTATACCGCCGGTCTGGAATTTTCCTACAATCCTAACCGGCTGATCCTGAACAAGGTGACGGACTGCTATCTGCGGGATCACGATGGAAATCGTGTGGAAATTGAAGATGACAGGCTTTACCGCGTGGTGGGCGATCTCTACAGCGGCCAGATGCTGGGAGCCGTAACCAGCGTCTCCTACGGATTATTATCCGTGACGCCCAAATTTGCCGACGGAACTCCTATCAAAAATATAGAAGATGCTATTGTCATGGAAAACGGCCGGGAAATGAAAGCCTGGACTGTCTTCGCCGAATATATGGAATCCTTTGAAGATGCCGACGGTGACGGTATCCCCAATGTACCGCAGATCTATGCCGCAGCCCAGGGCAGAAAAGTTGTGGAAGACAGCATTGCTCTAAAAGATCTGATCAAGCAGCCCAACAAATATGCTTTTATGATCGTGGCGGTTATATTGATCATACTGGCAATCATAATTCTGCTGGCGGCTCTCATTTGTAAAATGATCCGCAGACTTCTGCGTAACGGGAAAAGTCGGTCAAAGGCATGACCGTTTCCGGTATTCCTGAGATAATGAATGACTTATAACAACAAAAAGGGCTGTAGGAAAATGCAATCTGTCCGCAATATATTGTTATTCGCACAAATGATTTAAACAATATATTGAGAATATCGCATTATTTCCGACAGTCCTTTCTTATCTTTGCTAATGCAGATAATGAGCCAACATGTTCATCAGTACCTCCACATCAATAGGCTTGGAGGTATGATCGTTCATACCGCATTCCTTACATCTCTGTACATCCTCAGAAAAGGCATCCGCCGTCATGGCGATGATCGGCAGCCTTGCATCGGGGCGGGCAAGGGATCTTATTTTCCTGGTTGCCTCATATCCCGACATGACAGGCATCCTGACATCCATCAGTATGACCTGATAATAGCCCTGCTCTGATCTTTCAAACATTTCCACGCAGATCTGACCGTTCTCCGCCCACTCAATCTCCATTCCCCGGCTGGAAAGCAACTCTTTGGCAATCTCATAATTGAGATCATTGTCTTCGGCCAGCAAAACCCTGATACCGGTGAAGTCCTCTCTGGGAGCTTCCTGCGTTTCCTGTATCGCCTGCTCCGGATTCATATGGTGCAGCAGCCCATAATACAATGTAGACTTAAACAGAGGTTTCTGAAGAAATCCGTCAATACCGGCATTGTGTGCCTCCTCATTCACATCGCTCCAGTCATATGCCGAGACAAGGAGCAGGGGCCCTTCCTCTCCGAATTTTTCGCGGATCCTCCCGGCAGTCTCCAGACCGTCCCTGTCATCCACTCCCCAGTCAAAGATCACAGTCTGATAAGCCTCCTGCTGCCTGTGATGTTTCTCCAACATATCCATAGCAGCACTTTCATCCGGCGCCCAGTCGCAATTTACCGAAAGCTCTTTCAGCCGGGCCGCCGTTTCCCGGCATATCAGCTCCTTACCGCCCACCAGAAGGATATTTTGGCCGGGAAGCTTCATATCCGCTTCTTTCCCTGCCGCTTTCTCCATATCAAGTATTACATGGAATTCCGTTCCTTTGTTGACTTCACTCTCTAATTCGATGGTTCCGCCCATGGCATCAACAATATACTTACTGATCGCCATGCCAAGTCCTGAACCCTCTGTCTTGTTTACCCTGGCATTGTCCTCCCTGGAAAAGGATTCGAATATCTTCTTCTGAAATTCAGGAGGCATTCCGATGCCGCTGTCCTTTACACAAAAGTGTGCCCGCACATACCCCTCTCCTTTTGAAGATTCCTCCTGTTTTAAGGAAAAAAGTATCTCGCCGCCCTCCGGTGTGAACTTATAGGCATTGGACAGAAAATTGATCAACACCTGATTCAGCCTGACACCGTCACAGCAGACTCCCTCCGACAAAATATCAGAGACAATAATTTCAAATTTCTGATTTTTTGCCTTAACCTGAGGCAGAATGATACTTACAATGCTCTCCATTGTCTCCCGGAGCGAAATAATTTCCTGATTCAGCGTCATTTTACCGCTCTCAATCTTCGACATATCCAGAATGTTATTGATCAGCCCCAGAAGATGACGGCTTGACAGCGTGATCTTTCTCAGGCAGTTCATCAATTGATTTCTGTCATCCGGATGTGCCGTGGCAATGGCTGTCATTCCGATGATGGCGTTCATGGGAGTCCTGATATCATGACTCATATTTGACAGGAACTCGCTCTTTGCCTTGTTGGCTTTAACAGCCTCATTGCGCGCCGCCATCGTCTCGGCGAGCTGTGCTTTGGACATCCTGTAATATATTGCAAAAACAATGATGAATATCAGAAACATTGCCAATAATGCCATCATGAAAGCATATAGTCTGTGACTATCCAGCTTCTGCATAATATGATCCAGATCATCAAATGACATTACTGTCACCAGATACCACTCGGAATAAGCGAGAGGTGTTACATACACGCAATTTGTTCCTCTGTGGGTAGTTATGATATCTGCAAAAAGCGTTCGGTCAGAGATAGCTTCCCTGATCTTTTTCTCGTAGAATTCCGCATCCCTTTCATTGGTGCTCTTCACCGTGGCATAAATGCGTTCATAAAAATTACTTTCCTCTGCGATACTGCTCTTAATAACGAAATCTCCGTTCCGTCTGATAATATGGGAGTATGACTCCTCATTCCCATCATCCAGAGCAAGCGTGGTATAAATATATTCCAGATCAATTCCGCCCACCAGAGCTACGCTTTTACCTCCACCGCTCATATCATATCCACATGGAACTCCCAACAACACAAGTTCCATTTCCTGTCCCGGGATATCTGCCACTGCTATCTTCTTATCACCCTTTATGAGATCATCCAGAAACGGTTCCGTGTCAGGTATGGATACCGGATCGCCGAGGATCAGTTCAAAGCTGCCGTCCTGCGCCAGAAGTGCCAAAAATTTGAATTCTCTTGCAATAGCGCTTATCCGCATGCTTTCCACCAGCTCTTCCCCCTGGAGCTTTCCGTCAGGCGGCATGGTCTTAATAATACTTTCCACCTGAGCCAGTTTGATATCTATGGTGGTCTGGAAATGACTTGATATCTGCGCGCTCATTCTTTCCAAATACAGATCACTGATCTCTGCGGTGGTATCCCTGCTTTTTTCCGCCATCTGGTTCATCAGAAAGAAAAATATACATGCACATAGTACAAACATCAGGACAAAGCTTCCTGTCATAACTCGAGAAGTCTTGTTTTTCATTACTTCATTACCTCTTTTTTATATTACAGTACTTCTTTTACTTAATACCGATTGGATCAATTCATGCAGCTCCTGCATATCTATGGGTTTTGGAAAATGGGCATTCATTCCCGCATCCATGGACTTCTGGTAATCCTCCGCGAACGCGTTGGCGGACAGAGCAATAATGGGAATCTGTGCCAACCGCCTGTCAGCAAGTCCCCGTATCTTCTTTGCCGCCTCATGCCCGTCCATCACCGGCATCTGAATATCCATAAGAATCAGATCATAATTCCCAGGCTCGGAATGCTCCACCTTATCCAGCGCTACGCTTCCATCCTCCGCCGTCTCCACGAGAAATCCCTGTCCCGTGAGAAGTTCATGGGCAATCTCCATGTTTATTTCATTGTCTTCAACCAACAGGATCTTCTTCCCTTTCAGAATATCCTGATCAGGAAAATCCTTCTCCGGAACAGCCTTACCGGCATCCTGTCCCTCCTGAAGCTTCAGACGCAGACTGACCGTAAACCTGCTGCCCTTTCCCGGTTCACTTTCAACCTCTATATCCCCTTCCATCAGATCAACCATACTTTTCACTACAGTAAGTCCTAATCCGGTGCCCGGCACGCCACTCTGTGTGGTGTTGTTTTCCCGCCTGAATGGATCGAACAGACTGCTTATAAAATCTTCTGAAATTCCGATCCCGTCATCTTCCACTATGAAGCGATACATACTATAACCCGGAAAATCATTCTCTGTCTCCTCTGCAGTCAGATAAATGTTTCCTCCCGGATTCGTATACTTTACCGCATTATCAAGCAACTGACACAGAATTTCCCTGATCCGCATATAATCCGCGACCACTGCAAAGCGCCGCACTCCCGATTGATCGAAATAGAAATTCAGGGATTTGGCGTTCATCTCCAGCACCACCGACTTTTCCACATCTGCAAGCAGCTCGGCCAGGTGGCATTCACCTTCCGCCAGATTAACCTTTCCCGATTCCATACGGGTAATCTCAAGAGATTCATTTACAATAGAGAGAAGCTGTTCGCCGGATATACGGATCTTTTTATTATATTCATCGATCTTATCCGGTTCCATAATATGATTCCGGATCAGTTCCGTATATCCGATGATCGCATTCAACGGTGTCCGGATGTCATGAGACATGTTGGACAAAAAGGTGCTCCTCGCCATATTCGCCGTCTCTGCCCGCTGTAGCGCGGTCTGCAGGAGATTCTGCTTTTCGATCTGATCCGTGACATCCTTTACTACAAACAGCGTTACCACATCATTGGTATATTCATTTTTACCCAACAGCAATATATAGCAGCACAAACGTTTCCGGCCCGTGGCATCCACAGTCCAGCTTTCAAAAGTCTGCTCCAGTTCTCCCTTTTCATAACACCGGATCAGACGTTCAATATCAAAGAACTGTCTGTATTCCTCTAAAAATTCCGGTGCAATTTTGCCGGAACAAAATTTTATGTAATCCGTGTATCTTTCAAAAGGCTTCGGATTCATGTATTCAAACAGATTATAAACCTTTCCCTCCACCAACGGCAGCGGATCGCTGAGGAACCTGTCTTTACTCAGACTGACTTCAAAAAAGGTGATAGCATCATATAAAATAGCTTTTTTATATTGGCTTTCCCTGACATTTGCGCTGCGCAGCTCTTCATTTATCTTCTCGAGCTGGATCATTCTCTGCTTCATCCGGTCGGTGGCATCTTCTACAAACACCATAAAAATATCCCCATAGACTTCCGTATGCAGAAAATGCCCATAATCCTCCACCCAGCGCACGCTTCCATCCTTCTGAACGATCCTGTACTCCACATAGTCCAGATCATATACACTGTTCGCAATCTGCTTCGCGATACTTTCTTCCACACTATCCACGTCCTCAGAATACACCATCCCCCTGAAGGTATATCCTGTCAGCTTTCGAAATTCCTCTTCCGTATCGCAGCCAAAAATACGAAGTACCGCTTTGTTTACATAGATCAGTTCTTCCTCTGCATCTGCATGATAAATGAAAAAGCCGCCCGGCATTCCTTCCATGATCAGCTCGATCATCGGAATCGTTTTTTCATCAAAGTTCAAAAAGAAATCCCTGTTGCCTTTCGTTTGTATCCCCATACCCACTACTTTCTCCTTTATGCAATGATTCTTTCACGAACTGCTTTCTGTACGATTGAAATTATATTACACGCCCACTGAAAATGCAATGTTTAATAAAGTTAACCTTCAGATCAAACAGGGCTGTCGCATTATCTCCAGCTCCTGATGCAACAGCCCTGTTTGATCTGAAATTTTATAAAACAGATCCTTTCAGAACTCGCCTGAAAAAATCCGAAAATCCATCTTCGACTGCCGCCTGATCTGACTCTTTTTCCGACAGGTCATAGCAGTATTTACCTGTCCGGATGTCTATGGATAAGCTGTCCAGGGGCCACTACCGATCACCCCTCCGTGCCCTGGCCCTGCGCTGTGCCTCGTTTGCCCATGTGCAGACAAATACAAAAAACATGACAAAAGAACCGATCAGTGCGGCAAAATATGCGGTAGCTACAGGAGTGGAGTTCTGAACTCCCTCCACATTGGCGTACATTTTGTCATTGGACAGATAAGCAGTAACGGTAGAGCCCTGACGATAGGAATAGGAGTCATGCGCGTTTTTCAATTGATATTCCTTTCCCATATAGCTGACAACGATATCATATGTCGTCATATCTGAACTGGCATTTCCTACCTTGATCGTCGTTTCTTTTTTCTCTGAGCTGACTACCTGTACTTTTACCTCCGTATATTCCACATCAGCATTGCTCATAGGACCTCTCAGCAGCACAGCAGCCACAATACAAATAACAGTAATGATTCCGAACACCCACACCTTTTTCATAGTTGCTCTCCTTTTAACATGTTTTTTCCGCACCTGCATGGTGCGGTTTCTGTTGTTTTATTATAATTGACATGCCGCAAAAATACAATTATTTCCTTCTATATTTGTCTCTTTCCTGTCTTTTATTATATCAGCATTATTTTTAAACTGCAGATCTATGAGGAAGGAGAAAATTGATCCGACCTCATGCGGTATTATACATTCAAGACCCACTGGACTGATAATGTCTTATCCCGAAGCACCACACGCCATATGCGGGAAGCATAAACCACAGCGCCAGTAAAGGCAGGAAGGTATACCCCACATTTGAGCTTTTGTCCAACAGATACAGCAGCGGATAATGCTGCACCAGCGCATAAGGAATGACAAAAGTGATGATCCGCAGCATCCGCTTTCCATACACTCCAAAGGGATACTTTCCATATTCCACCGCACCATTGGTAAACACATTGATAATCTCCAATCCTTCCAGTGTAAAAAAGCTGAAAGACGCACACAGCATAAAGATTGCCGAAAACAGGCACGCGCCGCCTAAGATCATGAGAAACATTGTAAGAACCTTCATCCCCGTCCATCTGACATCACTCTTATAAATCCCATAGGCCAGCATTACCACCGCCTGAAGCAGCCTTCCGAACCGACTGTACTCAAAGCGGCTCACAAGTACCTGAAATACAATGTTTCTTGGACGTAACAGAATTCTGTCGAATTCTCCTTTCCTGATCAGATAGGGAAACAGATCAAAGCCTCTGGCAAACATTTCCGACAATGTGTATCCCATGAGAAATATCCCATAGCACAAAAGCACTTCACTATAGCAGAAACCTTTCACATTGGTAAATCTCTGAAACATAAAAAAGATACCGGCAAACACACTGAAAGAAGATAAGAAAATCCCGATGGAGTACATGAAAAAAGATGCTTTATACTCCATTTTACTCTTTAAAATTATAGTTAGATAGTGTCTATATAAATGCATAGAGCGCTCCTTTCGCGGTCAGAAT
>CAMWWF010000104.1 GCA_947177885.1 uncultured Lachnospiraceae bacterium | reverse complement strand
TGCCATTACTCCTCACCCCCTGCCTCGTCACCGGTGCTGTTCCTCTCACTGGGAGCCAGGAAGGATTTCAGCTTCTCTTCGATGACTCTGGGATTCTCTCCCGCCTGAATGGACAGAAGTCCCTCGATCATAACTTCCTTCAGCATCATCTCTGCCGAGTTATCCGCTTTCAGTTTATTGGAAACCGGTCCACAGATCCAGTTTGCCAGTATGGAACCGTATAGTGTGGTGATCAGCGCGACCGCCATCGCGGGCCCTAACGTCGATGCATCATCCATATGATACAACATATCTACCAGACCAACCAGAGTACCGATCATACCCCAGGCAGGTCCCATACTTCCCAGTGTGTCCCAGAAACCGATACGGGTCTTGTGTCTGCTGTCCAGACTCACAAGCTCCGTTTCCATAATTGCACGCACCAAATCAGGGTCCGTACCGTCTACGATGAGCAGGATACCCTTCTTCAAAAACTGCTCGTCCATATCCGATGCCGCTTCCTCCAGAGAAAGCAGACCTTCCTTACGGGCCACATTTGTCAACTCTATGATCTTCTGTATCATTGCCGCGGTATCCAGGGTCGGAGCCTTAAAGATCAGCATAAAACTTTTAAGGCCTCCAATATAATCCGCCATGCTGACCGAAGTCATCGTAGCGAAGAAAGCACCGCCAAAGGTAATGACGAAAGAAGGACCATCCAGATATTCATGAAATCCTGCCATACCGGCAGAACTGATAATACCAAATATAAGCATTACAAAACACAAAAGTATTCCGGCTAATGACGCTATATCCACAATTGATCACCTACACTCCCCTAAATTTTTCGAATTAATCCGCAAGAACATCTTTTCTATACAATTTTACAAGATTTTTCACCTCTTGTCTACTTTCTTTTACAATTATTTTTTTCCCCGTGGTCATGGTAATGACCGTATCCGGTGTCTCCTCAACGATCTCAAACAGCAGAGGATTCACAAGAATCTTTTCGTTATTGATCTTCGTCACCTCAATCATGCAAGCCTCCCCGCCTGTCTTCACTTAGAAAGGGAGCGAAAATCCGCTCCCTTAGTATAGCACACATCCTGTCATATTGCGAGCAAAAGATAAAAAAGTTTCAAAAATTATTGATGGAAAATATTATCTCTTCAAATTGGTCAGCTCTTCCAGCAGCGTATCGGAAACCGTAATGATACGACTGTTCGCCTGGAAGCCACGCTGGGTGGTGATCATCTCCGTAAACTCGGAAGACAGATCCACATTACTCATCTCCAGCTGACCGGTTGACATCTTGCCGCCGCTTGCGGTGATATCCACTCCGATCCCGTCGAACTCACCGGAGTTCAGTGTGGCGCCGTACATATTGTCGCCGCGCTTCTCCAGACCGGAAGCGTTGGGGAAGCTTGCGGTGGCAATCTGTCCCAGAAGCTTCGTCATACCATTGTCATAGCTTGCATAGATCATACCGTTCTGCTGAATGGACACGCCGATCATCTTGCCCAGGCGCCGTCCTGCTCCCAGTCCCTGAAGAAGGTCACCGCTGGTAGCGCTGGCGGTGGAGGTGCCCTTGTTGTCCGGCTCGGACAGCTGGGAGAAATCGATTGTGATATTAGAGAAATTTCCTCCCAGAGCGGACAGATTCAGACCGCTGTCAGACCTGGTAGTCGCTCCGTTTATGCCATAGAAATCACCGTTATTTGAGTTAAAGTGGATGCTGATACCGGTAAAATAGCGTCCTACGGTATCAAAGGTAGGATTCGTAGTCGTGTCATTTTCATACGTCGGGAGCTTTTCCCAATCATTGCCGGTATTTCCCGCAAGATTCGCCAAAAGCTGCTGTACCGAAAGTCGGGATGCAGCTGTTCCGGGGTTTGCAGGATCACTGACATCACACAGCAGATTCAGGAATTCATCCGTGGATCCCTCAAATCCGTATGCCTTCGCAATGGCATCCAGTCCCTCCTGGACGGTAATTGTCTCCGTGTCAGCACCGTTCGTGACCTGAATTTCTTCTTCTTTTCCTTTCAGATTACCATTGGTAAACAGATCCCCCGCATTTACAAGAATGGTACCATCCGACTTTTGTAACTGCGAACCGTCCCACTTATAATTGGTAGAATCAAACGTAACTTTACCGGGCTTAAGCTGGGTTGAGCCCGCGTCACCAAACAGAGGAGGATCAAGGTTCTCAGGAATATCCACCTTGTTCCCGTAGTCATCCTCGATGCCCACCAGCTCCAGGCTGTAGACATCCTGTGCCGGAGTCGCTCCGTCCGCAGCTATCTTATTCGATTTCTTAAAGGCGAATTTCGCCGTATAGCGATACCCCAGGGCATCAAAGAACTGCAGGTTCACCACCTTACCGTTGGAACTGGTAGCATCCTTATCATTCTTATCCAAAATGCCCGCCATGTTGGCCTGGGTGGTAGCCTCCGGCGGATAGGTGAGATTCGCCGCACTCATAATACGCAGGGCGGATACCGTATCCTGCCTGATATCCATGGTCTCGGGATCCACCTGCCATCCCATGACGTTGTAGCCGGTACTGGTCATGGCAAGATTACCTGCCGCATCCACATAGAAAGAACCGTCTCTGGTAAAACAGTTCTCCGTACCATTGTTCACCACGAAGAAATTATCTCCCTCGATCATGATATCAAAGGGATTTCCGGTGGATTGTGCGGAACCCTGTCCTGTAATATTGATATTGATAGCCCCGCCCTTTACGCCGAGACCGATCTGTCTGGCATTGGTACCGCCGGTGCCGGTAAGCGCATTCGGGCCGCTGGCACTCTGCGTGGTCTGGCTCATCAAGTCTGCAAATACCATAGAACTTGCCTTGTATCCCACGGTGTTTACATTGGCGATGTTATTACCGATAACATCCATCCTGGTCTGGTGTGTCTTAAGACCCGATACACCAGAAAAAAGTGATCTCATCATAGTACTTATTCCTCCTGTTGGGGAGCAGCAGCCTCCGTCCGTCATTCGGGAAGCGAAACCTCCTGTAAGGTCCGGTTATATAATTACTGCTCCGTTGATATTAGTGAATACATTTTCATTGGTCTCTGTACTGTCCATCGCAGTCACAACTATTTGATTGGGTACGTTTACGATAAATGCCAGTTCGTCCACGATCACCAAGGAATCTCTGATTCCCTTCTGTCCCGCTCTCTGTGCCCCTTCGTTCAGCCTCTCCAGCTGACCTTCACTGAGCTCGATATTGCGGTCATTCAATCTTCCCAAGGCATGCTTGGAAAACTTAAGGCTGCCTGCATCCTGCAGCGCCTTCTGCTGCAAAATCTCCTGAAAGGAAAGACCTTCCCTGGTCTCACGGGGGTTCTCCGGCCTCTGCGTACCGTTCAGGTACTGTTCTGTCAGCTGCCCAATGGAAAGATAACCGTTATTCTTGATCTGCATCTCTCTCCTCGCTCCCGTCCATGTTTATTCCGTTGTTTCTGTTCCCTCTGCACCTTCTCCGTCGCCGGAATCTTCGCCGTCACCGTCCACTTTATCGGAACCTTCCGTGCCGTCGCCTTCCACCTTATCGGAGCCTTCCGTGCCGTCTCCCTCTACCTTATCGGAACCGTCTCCGGTCTCACCGGCGCTCAGACGAAGCTGCTGTATTCTTTCAATATACTCTTTCAAAAGGTCCACCGTTGCCGATGCGATAAAGGACTTCTCGTAATCGGTCATGTTGTTGTAGGTCTCTTCCAGCTCATCAATGGTCTCTCCATCTGCCAGACCAATGCTGTACTTGCTGGGAAGCTTAGCCAGCTTATTGCTGAAGTCACGGGCTTTTTCATACGCTGCCAGATAATCATTATCCAATACTGTAGCAAGATCGTCCAGGGAATACAGCCTCTCATCGATGACAAGGTATGCCTTGCCGCCCTCGAACTGTACATAGTCAACCTTACCTGTAACATATCTTTCCGCACCCGCGGAATCTGTAGTCTTAATATATACTTCCTTTCCCACCAGAGAGGTTGCTCTTGCCAGCTCCGAAGTCGCCGCCATATTCTGCATCTGCTCTACCTGGGAGAACTGTGCGTACTGCGCCACAAATTCCGTGTTGGTAGTAGGTTCCAGGGGATCCTGATACTTCATCTGTGCCACCAGAAGCTGCAGGAAAGCATCCTTATCCATCCCGTTCTTGCTGGCTTCGCTCGCTTTTGTCAGCGAACTCTGTGATGTGGACTCTACAATCTTACCGTCTTCCACCACTGCCCAATTTGCCATGGTCTATCTTCCTCCTTTCCACATTTGCAATAATATACTATGCGGTGTAATCTACCGTATTGCCGTTGGCCGCCATCATATCCGCCGCCAGCGCATCTTCCTCCTCCATGTTTTCCATGGAAACCGCATCGTTTAAGTTAAGTCTTCTGATCCTGCCCTTCTTGGCGGGTTCCTCATTCTGCTGTTCCCTGCCGCGCCCCTGCTCCAGATTTCTCTCGAACTCATGGGTCTGGACAGTCACCTCGATTGCTTCCACCTTGACACCCTGCTCGTCAAACCGCTCAATCAGCTGGGCCATCTGGCTCTCCAGTGCCGCCTTTACCGCTTCATTCTGTGTGATAAAGTTTGCGGTCAGCGCGCCGCCTCTGGAAGCGATCTGAACCTGTACCGTTCCCAGACTTGCGGGATGAAGCTGCATCTCCAGATCAGAAGTATCCGCCTTCACCTGGATCTTCATGTAATCCATGATCTGACGCATGATATTCTCGGTGTTGTCGGCCTCTGCAAGCCTTGCCGTCTCCGCGGTCTGCTGCACCTCAGGCTGAAACTCCTCCGCCTTCAGGTTCTGCAGGAACAGATTGCCCTGCTGCTCCCCGTCATCCGGTCTGCTCTCCTTATGCCCCTCTTCTCTGCCGCTTGCCGCAGCATCCGTCCGGGCCTCCGCTCCGGTATTTTCCGGAACCGTGATCTCACCCGCAACGGGAAGTTCATTCTCCACAGTACCTTTCTCATGTGAAACTTCCACAATGGGTGTCTCACTCTGTACTGCAGGCCTCTCCTGAATCTTCGCCAGAAGTGCGGACATCTGTGCCGGGTCTGTGCCAAGCTGTTCGCCACATTCCTGCATGACTGTCTCCAGCTCATTCATCAGTGTCTGATAGTCCTCGTACAGACCCGCATCGGTAACCAGCGCGTAAGGATCTTTCGCACCGCTGGCCTGCAGAAACAGTGCGCTGAGCTGCTTTGGATCTAAAATATCCAACTCCTCCATACCCAGCTGTTCCATAAGGTTCTGTACCTCTTCTACCGGAACTCCCAACAGTTCTGCTGTCTGTCGGATCATTTCCACAGCCGCTGTCTCCAGCACTGCCATGGCCTCTTCCAGCTCCTCGGAAGTCATTTCTTCGCCTTCGCGCTCTGCCGAGACATTTTTTGTCTCCTCAGACTGCACTTTGTCAGTATCCCCGGGGGTAACGGAATCACTCTGCTCTGTCTCAGCAGCGGGGCGGCTCTCCGGAGTCCGGCTTTCTGTGGTCCGGTTTTCTGTAACCTGACTCTCCGCATTCTTCTGGGTCTGATTGTTCAATACCGCCTGAAATCCGCTCTGCCCAATGCCTGTGGCTTTGTTTCCCATTGCAGCTGACAGGTTCGTAAAGATTGAACTTACATCCTTAACAGATGTGCTTGTCATGTTCCTCCTCCTTTCTTGTTTTTTCTATGTTCTATTTATATAAATGCCTTTTGAGGCATTCATACCATATATCGGCAGATCTGTAATCCCCCTTAAGTATCGGGATTCATGATCTTTGTGAGCTTTGCCGCCACCTCGGCATCCATAACGCCCAGAATTGCACCTCTGTCATCCGCACTCATGGTGTTCAATATCTTTGCAACCAGTTCCAGATTGTCGGTCATCTCCTCAAATATTCCCGCTGCCTGCTTAGGCTTCATTTCTGAATATGCCTGGGCAAAATCCTGGATCTCCTGGCTTTCCTGAAGCTGTATGATAACCTGCTTATACAGAAGTTCTGCGGTGGCGGGATTCATCTCCTCATACCACTTTCTGTATTCTTCCGCTCCGGGCCCCTTATCGGAATAGACCACATCCTCATAGAATTCATTCTCTATTCTCTGGAACTCCGTCTGTCTGTCTTCAAATTCCCTCAGGCGAAGAACCTCCGCCTTCAGGCTCTCCAGATCCACATCCTTCTGGGCCGACGCATTCTGCACTCGTTCCAGTTCCAGCTCCAGCTGTTTGATATAATCAACCGCTTCCTGCAGGTTGGAATATCCGCCAAAGCTTTCCGGATCCGTAGTCTCCGTCTGGGCGTTTCCCGGCAGAATCCGGTTGACCACAGGCACATCTTTCAGGATAGGCGTCAGCACAGAACTTCCGAATCCCCCTATATCCAGCTTTACGATCACGCAGATCACCGCCAGCCACAATGCCACGATCAATATTGTGGCAAAGAAGGTGACCAGACCATTTCCCTCCTCATCTTCGGAGAGTTCTTCTTCCTGCTTGGATATTTCCTTTGCACGGCGTTTTGCGTCTCTCTTCTGCTCCTTCTGTTCCTTTTTCAGTTGTATCTTTTCTTCTTTTAACTTTTTCTTCTCCGCCTCTGCCGCAGCAGCTTCAGGAGTCAATTCCTTAGCCATACTTTCCCTCATTTCCTAAAAGCATATGAATCAAGTCTGAACAATATGTTTCTGTCCGTATGTATAACTTGTCAGTTCATCTACTTCTTTTCCCTCGCGCCTGTTTTCCTCCCTCAGGAATTCACCGAACGCTTTCTCTTTCAGAGATTCGTGGGTCTTACGCTCCATCATGACCTCTGCCAGCTTCACCCTTGCCTGTTCCAGTATACGCTCTGCTTCCTTCACACATACCTTCTGGTCAATGATGAAATTCTCCATACACAGGATCGCCGTCTTATTTTCCTCCATGTCTCTGAAATTCAGAGTGCCTGAGCGAAGCCTTGCCGCCTCTCTCTCATACCCTTTCTTTCTCTCAACAAGCCGGGCCAGCTTGGCCTCCTCCTCGTCCAGAGCCGCCCTGGCGGCCGAGAATTCCTGCTTTGCCTGTGTCTCCATCTTCAATTTGATATCCAGAATACTCTGCATTGAATATCGAAACCGTGCCATGGTTGTTTTAATTCCTTTATTCTGCAAAAAGCCGTGTCAACAATTCCACGCTCGTATCAAAATCAAACTTCTCATCCACATCCTGACACAGGAACTGATTCACCGCGTCGATCTTACTGATGGCATAATCAATGGAAGGATTGCTTCCCTTTTTATATGCACCGATGTTGATCAGGTCCTCCGCCTCATTGTAGGTGGCAAGAACCGTTTTCAGCCTGCCCGCCTGCTGTTTATGCTCTCTGGTGGCGATCTGGCTCATACATCTGGAAATACTCTGCAGGATATCGATGGCCGGGTAGTGATTCTTATGCCCCAGCTTTCTGTCCAACATAATATGCCCGTCCAGAATACTTCTGGCCGTATCCGTAATGGGCTCGTTAAAATCATCGCCGTCCACCAGAACGGTATACAGTCCCGTTATGGATCCCACCGCCGCACGTCCGGCACGCTCCAAAAGCTTCGGCATCTCCGAATAAACGCTTGGAGGATATCCCCGGCTCACAGGCGGCTCGCCGCTGGCAAGCCCTATCTCTCTCTGTGCCATGGAAAAACGGGTCAGGGAATCCATCATCAAAAGCACATCTTTTCCCTGATCCCGGAAATATTCCGCAATCGCTGTGGCGGTCTTGGCCGCCTTGTTACGCTCCAATGCAGGTTTATCAGAGGTCGAGACCACTACCACCGATCTCCTCATACCCTCTTCACCGAGATCTCGCTCGATAAATTCCCGCACCTCTCTTCCGCGCTCTCCTATCAGCGCTATCACATTGATGTCCGCCTTTGTATTGCGGGCAAACATGCCCATCAGCGTGGATTTCCCCACACCGGACCCGGCAAAGATGCCGATACGCTGCCCTTTTCCCACGGTGATCATACCGTCCACCGCCTTCACGCCAAGAGGAAGAACCTCGTCTATCAGCTTCCTGGTCAGAGGATCGGGAGCCTGTGCTTCCACGGGATAAGGCGTACCACCCTCCACCACACTGCCGTCCAAAGGTCTTCCAAGTCCGTCAAGGGTCTTGCCCAACAGACTGTCGCTCACCTCCACACGCAGCGGCTTTCCCGTGTTTTCCACAATACTTCCCGCGCCGATGCCTTCTGCGGAATCATAGGGCTGAAGAAGCGTTCTGCCCGCCTTAAAGCCCACAACTTCCGCCATAATGGGAGCATGCTCTCTCTCACTGCCCTGCAGGATACGGCACACGTCTCCAAGCTTCGCATCCGGTCCCGCGGATTCTATGGTAAGTCCTACCACATTGACTACCTTCCCCAACTTGCGGAAAAAGGTTTCTTCTTTTATTCTGCTGTATCTTTGAAAATTAACGGAACCCATGGCTTAAGACGATTCCTCCTTAGAATAAGCCAACAACATCAGCTTCTTCTTCAGCTCCGAGAGCTGTGTACCCAGTCCGCAGTCAAAAATACCGCCGTCCGTCTCAATGGTACACTCACTCTGTTTCATGGTAATATCTTCCACTACCTCCACCGTGCTGTTTCCCGCAGCCGCTCCTGCCATTAGCTGCTTTTTCTGCATGCTGACAAAGGGATAGTCTTCCTTGGATACATGAATGATAAAACTGTGTGATCCTTCAATCTTGCGAATGGTATTGGAAATCAGGTGTGCCAGAATCTCTCTCTGATCCCCGAGCCCGGCACCCAATATATGTTCATAAATATCTGTAATTGCATCTACAAACTGAGGCTCAAGCGCATCGATCT
>CAMWWF010000103.1 GCA_947177885.1 uncultured Lachnospiraceae bacterium | reverse complement strand
GACGCGGGCTTTGGTCATACGGTGGGACAGGCCATCGCCCTCTATGTGGACGGGAACAGGTGCTTCTTTGAGGACTGCGCGCTGCTGGCAAGCCAGGACACGCTCTTTAATGCACCCTTGCCTCTGGATCCGGTGAAGCCCAACGGGAAGGGACCGGGAGAGCATAAACCCAGGATCCGCGGGAGACACCTTTTTTACCGCTGCTTTCTGCAGGGGGATGTGGATTTTATCTTCGGTTCGGGCACGGCCTATTTTGAAGAGTGTACTGTTTTCTCCAGACTGCCCGGGGACAGGCTTCCTCCGGAAAGTCCTGACCGGGAGGTGATATACGGCTATGTCACCGCCGCCTCCACTCATCCGGATTTTCCTTACGGTTACGTGTTTCACCGCTGTAAGCTTATCGGCGACTGTCCCAGGGGGAGTGTATATCTGGGCAGGCCCTGGAAGGAATTTGCCAAAACGGTATTCATCGAGTGTGAGATGGGGGAGCATATCCATCCTCTTGGCTGGCACGACTGGGGCAAGACCCATGGCAATTTCTATTACGGCGAATATGCGTCCTTCGGACCGGGAGCCAGTCCGGAAACCAGAGCCGATTTCTCTCATCAGTTGACGGAGGAAGAGGCCGGGGAATATACGATGGAGAAGGTGTTGGAGGGGTGGAAGCCTTTTGGCACATAGACAAGGAAGATTTATGTCCTGAATATTTTGCAACTACGGTATACATACTCCTGCCTGTTTTTCTGTTGCAATTACAAAAGGAAGGGTGCATAATTAACAATGTATGGTATGAGGAAAATTTAAGAGAGAAAACGGTTCCGGAAAAGAGGAAGCAAAAAGATGCTTGACAAAAAGACGACAGGAATCAGGAAGATAGAACATCCCGACAGGGTATTGTCCTATTTTAAGCCGGAGAAAAAGGTCTTATTGCTGATCGCCATAGGCGGAATTGGTTTTAACGGAGGCATGATCGCCGGGCCCTATTTTGAGGGACGCCTGGCGCAGTGTCTCTATGAATGTATACAGGGGCAGGCTGACGGCAGAGATATGCTGAGGCTTGCCGGTGTATATTTATCGGTTATTTTATTTGTACAGCTGATGCGCACATTGAAACGGTTCTCGGGTGCCAGGCTGCGCAACGATCTGAGCCGCAATATGCGGCATATGCTTTATAACGGCATTGTCCATATGAGCAGGGAAGAGGTGGCGCAGGAAAATATCGGCGCCATTATGACCAAGGCAGTGGCCGATGTGGACGCCAGCGCGCAGGGAATGCAGCAGGTGACCACGGAAATCTTTGACACGGGGGTGCTTCTGGGGTCTTACCTGGGAATGCTTCTGGTCTATGACTGGAAGCTGACGCTGCTTGCCTGTCTGTTCCTCCCTGTGGCATACGGGATCGCGCTGAGTCTCAAAGGTCCTGTTACAAGGATCAACGAGAGATTTAAGCAGACGGCAGGGCGGTTGAATCAGGAGACGCTGGACCGGGTGAACAATGCCGTCACTTATCGTGTGTATGGGAGGGAGCAGGACAGGGACAGATCCTATGAGAAGATTTTGACGGAATATGAGAGAGACGCCGTCAGATCCAATATGTGGGGAAGCGCCACCACGCCCATTTACAATATCATTGCCATGAGCGGCATTCTGTTCATCATAGGTTTCGGCGGGAAAAATGTGTTGGGAACGGGTTGGACCGTATGGGATATCGGCGTTTTTACCACCTATGTGTCCTGCTTTACCAAGTTTGCACAGAAGGTTTCCTCTTCCGCCCGGATGTTCAACAACATGCAGAGGGCACTGGTATCCTGGAGACGGATCAAACCCCTGTTCCGGGAGTATGTGGAATTGCCCGTACCCCATAAAGAGCTTACTGTGGAAAAGATCTGTGCAGAGAAGGTGACCCTATCCTATCCCGGCTATGAGCCTGTTCTGCGGGAAATTTCTTTTGAGGCTGCAAAAGGGCAGATCGTTGGCATCACGGGGGCGGTGGCCTGCGGCAAGACGGCTCTGGCCAAGACATTTATCGGGGATGCGCTTTATGAGGGAAGCATCCGGTTGGAAGAATCCGGGAGAGCATGCCGTGTTTCGGATGGGAATGAGATGTGCGAAGGGAAAGTCTGTCCGGAAGAGCCCGGGAGAGCATGCCGTGTTTCGCGTGAGAATGAAACGCGCGAAGGGAACATTCGTCGGGAGAGCCGGGAACTCCGGGAGCTCAGCGATGTGGAAAAGAGCGGACTTATTGCCTATATGGGGCATGAACCGGAGCTGATGAGCGACAGTGTCCGCGAAAACATCCTGCTGGGGGAGAAGGCGGATACGGCGCAATTGCTGAAAATGGTACATATGGACGGGGAAGTGAGCCTTATGCCCGGAGGGGAGGATACCTATGTGGGAAGCGGAGGGCAGCAGCTGTCCGGAGGCCAGCAGGCGAGGATATCCCTTGCCCGCACTCTCTGTCATAGCAGGGGCATTATGATCCTGGACGATCCCTTCTCCTCGGTGGATCAAAAGACAGAGAGGGAAATATTCGGAGAATTGAAAAAAATGGCGGAAAACAGGATCATCTTGCTGTTTTCCCACAGACTGGCGCTGTTTCCGGAGACGGACGCTGTGCTGTATCTTCATGACGGGACGGGAACCTTTGGCACTCATGAGAAGCTTATGGAGGAGAACGCGGAGTATGCTTCCCTCTATCAGATCCAGAATTCTTCCCAGTGACCGCCATTTTGTCGGATGGAATATTCCGTTAGAATGGTTTGCAACATCGGGGACATGGAAGACAGCATGATCTGAATGCATAAATGGAGGTATACGCATGAATAACAATATGATATCAATTCTCTGGAAATTAGTGAAAAGATCGCGGAAGACAGTGGCGGTTACGCTGTTGGTGATCGTGGCTTCTGTCATTATGACACTGATACCGCCTCTGATCCTGGAGGAGATCGTGAATCGCCTGACCGGGAATGAGACGGCGGCTCTGAGCACGGCTTTCGCTTATCTGGGTATGCTGGCAATCTCAAATATTCTGGAATCCCTGCAGAATGTGATGCTGACAGTGATGGGGCAGAAGCTGACTCACAACGTGCGGAGCGAGATGTGCGGGAAGATTTCGCGGATGCAGGCGGGATACTTTACTAAGGAGGAGCCCGGCAAGATCACTTCCCGGTTCGTCAATGATGTGGACGCGGTGGACACCCTTTTTTCAAACGGCATCGTGGGTATGTTTGCGAATGCCTGTAGGGTGGTGGGGATCCTTGCGGTGATCTTTTACAAGAGTCTGGGACTGGGACTTCTGCTCCTGTGCATCATGCCCCTTCTGTTTGCTATGACGCGTTACATTCAGAAGAGGATGCTGAAAGCCCAGATGGCGAACCGTGCGGCCATCGGGAAGGTGAATAATCACGTGCCGGAGACCATCCGCAATATGAGGAGCATCCGTACCCTCACCATCCAGAAATACATGGAAGAAAAATATGATATTTACATTGAGGAAAGCTACCGGGCGTTGGAGAAGACCAATTTTTATAATTCGATCTATTCTCCCATTGTGGTATATCTCAGCTCTTGTGTGATCGCAGTGATGATGGTGTGCTCTTCCATGGGGAGCGCCATGCAGCAGCTTTTCGGCATCACGGTGGGCAGCGCGGTGGCGATCATCGCTTATGTGGGAAAGGTGTTTAACCCCATTGAGAGTATCGGAATGGAGATCCAGAATATCCAGACGGCCATCGCCGGGATCAGGAGGATCGACGAGTTTCTGGAGGAAGAAGAATCTCATATCTACGAGGAAGAAGAGACCCGGGGCACGGATGTGAGATTTGAGAAGGTGAGTTTTGCCTATGACCCGGAGCATCCGGTGCTTGACCGCCTGAGTTTTACTGTAAAAGAAGGAGAAAATGTGACGCTGGCCGGCAGGACCGGCGCGGGCAAAAGTACGGTGTTTCGGCTTCTTCTGGGCCTGTATGAGCCGCAGGAGGGATCGGTCACCATCGGCGGAGTGGATGCGGGGCGTATCTCCGGGGCGAAACGCCGGTATTTTCTGGGGTATGTGGAGCAGCAGTTTCATCCCTGTATGGGTACTGTGGAGGAGCAGATCACTCTCTTTGATCCCGCCTTTGACAGAAATGCCGTGGAGGAGACTTCCAAAATGGTAGGGCTGCATGAGAAGATACTGTCCCTGCCCCGGGGTTATGATACGCCCATGGAATACGCCGATTTCTCTCAGGGGGAGCTGCAGCTTCTGTCCATAGCCAGAGCAGTGGTGGCAAAGCCCAGGATCATGCTGTTGGACGAGATCACTGCCAATCTGGACAGTGTGACGGAGGCGAGAGTGCTGGAGGTGCTGAAAAAGGCATCGGAAGGCAGGACGGTGATCTCCATCTCCCACAGGATCCATGAGAAGATGCAGCAGGGCAGGCTGATCACCATCGGGGACGGCAGGGCAGGCTGAGAGGCGATATAGAGTTGACTCCCGCGGACAATGAGTCAAGTCGGTGAAGCCGACCTTGTGTTGTGGTGTTATTTGCAGAGCCGACTATAGTTGGCTTGTATATTTATCGAATGCTGTTGCACATACATCTGCGATCTGCAGCGCTGCAAGCAGATGGGGGTGTCCCCGTTGTTTATGGCGGGGTGGCGGTTTATCGGACTTTGCAGAAAACGATACTGTCGGAGACGGAATTTATGTTGTAACAGATGAGGGCAGGATAGACAAAACAGATTTGGACTATGCAGAGCATGTTTTAAAAGAAAGATCAGGAGGTTGAAATGGAAGAAAGGAAAAACAGGTGTCCGCTATGTAATAAAATGCTGGTGATAAAGGACGGTGTACCTGCCTGTCCTGACTGCGGTTATCGGGATCCTTACCGCTCCGGAGAGTCACAGACAGGCGACAGTCAGCAGCAGCCGAACTACGGAGGACAGTCACAGGCGAATTATGGTCAGCAGTCGAACTACAATCAGCAGCCGGTTCCTCCTGCCGGTAATACCGGAAAGCAGAATAATCAGACGGCGATCATAATCAGTATAGTGGCGATAGTGGTGGTACTGGTATTGGTGGTGGCGGGAGTATTTGCTTATGTGGGATATAATGTCTACAGGGAAATAGACGAGGAACTGAAAACGGCAGACTGGGGGAGTGACAGCGGTTCCGAAAGCTACGGGGAAGCGTCTTCCGCCTCGGATCCTTTTGCTTCGAGCTATCCTTCCTCTTCCTCCACTGCGTCCCCGGGGAGCCAGAACAGCGATGTCAGCCATCTGATGTTTAATCCGCCTGAGAGCGAACTTTTAAAGGAATTTGTCAGTCAGTTATTTGACAAACCTGCGGCATCGGCTACCAGGGAGGATCTGAACAGTGTGATAAGAGTGGAGATCCGCGATATATATGATCACAACGGCACGGAGATCACATATGAACTGTCTGACGGAACTGCCGGAACCTGTTATCTGGCATCTGCCCGCGTGGATTCCGAGGATTTTAAATGCTTTCCAAAGCTGCAGATACTGGATCTGGGAAGAAATTCCCTGGACTGGGATACGGACTGGCATAACCTGACTTCTCTCACATCCCTGACCTGTGAGACTACGTTGAGGGATCTGGCGGGATATATGGATGTCTCTCAGCTGACGGAGCTGGAGTTATACTGCGATTTCCTGATGAGTGACTGCAGCGAAACAGGAGCGTACAGTAATCTGGAATATCTGAAACTGGACTGCGACGATCATGGGATGGAACTGGCAGGACTTTCTCAGGCAGCGACATTGAAAGCGCTTGTTATAGAGGATGGGGACGGTATTTCTGACTTTGGAGAACTCTATGATATGTCGCAGCTGAAGGAGCTTTCCATTGAATCCAAGGGACTTCGGGATATCGGTTTTATCAGCGGTATGTCCGGGCTGGAGAGCCTGGAGCTTGCCGGCACACAGCTGATGCAGATCGCTGCCGTATCAGACCGTGCGGATACCCTGAAAAGTCTCAGACTGCATCAGAATTATTCGGTGGAGGACTATAGCCCGATATTTGAGTGTACCGGACTGGAAGAATTGGAACTTTATGTGGACTATGACACGAATGCGGACATGGTAATGCCGGATCTCTCCATGATGACCGGCCTGAGGGCATTGACTCTCGGCAATTATGACAGATTTCCCGGTCTGGGAGCTTTGACGGCGTTGGAGAGCCTGACGCTGACAGACGGAGGATACTTTGAGAATGCCGGGAATCTGGCGGGAGTAGAGAACCTGACGAATCTGAAGGATCTCGCTCTTATCGATATGTCTGCAACCCCTTCCCTGCTGGAGGCTTTTGCCGGTGTGAACTCTCTGGAAACCATTGATCTGACGGATACCTTTATCTGGGGGGATATCAATGTCGTTTTCGGAATGCCCAATCTGAGAGTATTGAATCTGGAGGATGCGGAATTTGGATTAAGGCTTGAGGGAATGCCCGTCAGTGAGAGCCTTCAGGAGCTAAATATGGAGGATACGACAGTTGATCAGCTGAAAGAAGACGGAAGCTGGGATTTCGGTGCAGGTAATACAAAGATCAAACTGGGCAGTCACACGGAATTTTTCGACCACATGCCGGGGCTCACTGCCCTGACTGTGCCCGGACAGGAATTGCAGGATGTGAAGTTCGCGGAGAATATGCCGCAGCTCACGTACCTGAATATCAGCGACAATTATGTCACCGACCTGTCTCCGCTGGCAGGGCTGGATCAGCTTAAGGTGATCGTCTGTGAGAATAATCCTGTTCACGAAAAGACGGGTCTGAAAAATGTGATCATTATTGACTGAACCGACTTTGAACGATGGAAATTTTTTCCCGATGAAAAGGGTGTTGTGGATAGGCGTGTCAGACGCTGTGCGCAATACCCCCTTGAACAAATACGGATCTACCGAATTTGCGGAAGGCTGTGGGGTGCACAACCAACAAAAAATTATCTCGCAAAATCAGGCACAAAGAGATTCCAAGAGGCTGTTACAAAACAAAAGGAGTGCGCGATTCAGTGAATGGGTATAAAATTATGCTTGTTGATGATGAGCCGGATATTTTAGATTTACTTGAAAAAGCTCTAAACATAGAAGGGTTTTACAATATTACCAAAATTGATAATGGGATATCCGCTGTGCTTATGTGCAAGGAAATTCAGCCGGACATTATTATCTTAGACGTTATGCTGCCGGACATAGATGGGTATGAAGTGTGTAAACAAATACGGGAGTTTTCGCATTGCCCTGTTTTGTTTCTTTCTTCAAAAAACGATGAATTGGATAAGATACTTGGTCTGGCTGTTGGCGGTGACGATTACGTCACAAAGCCCTTCAGTCCAAAAGAAATGGTATATAGGGTGAAAGCCGGGTTACGCCGTGCAGAATACAGACAGGCTCCAATACGGGATTTTTCCGTTAAAATTGGTGAACTGATGATAGATACGGACGGTTGCAGAGTAATGAAGCATGATAGGGAAATCGGGCTGACCGCACGGGAATTTGAGATTTTACGGTACTTGGCGGAAAATGCAGGGCGGGTAATCAGTCGTGAGCGTTTATATGAAACCGTCTGGGGTGAGGACAGCTTTGGATGTGATAATACGATAATGGTACACATCCGCCATTTGCGTGAAAAGTTAGAGGAAGACCCGGCAACGCCCCAATATATTATTACGATGAAAGGCCTGGGCTATAAGCTGGTAAATCCATATGAGAAATAAAAAGAAACTGAGTCCGTTTTTACGAATCGTTATTTTGGTGTTAGTATTACTTCTTATCGCTGTTGTTGTTGCAATTGGAATGTTCTACTATATTTTCGGAATAACTGAGCCGGAAGGTTTAAGCCTGGCATCATGGCCGGATAGATTTACAGACAATTTTTCCGTATGGATGAAGAATGATAATGGCGATGTCAAAATAGAAGAAATAGGGCTTGAGAGGTTGGATGAATACGGGCTGTGGCTTCAGGTCATTGATGAAACAGGGCAGGAGGTTTTTTGCCATAACAAGCCTGAGAGTTATCCGGTGAGATATTCCGCATCTGAACTGATCTTGCTCCGCACAAGTGCTTATGAACAGGGGAATACCGTTCTTGTAAACAGTTATGAAGATTCAGGGGAAACATGGAGTTATTTGATCGGATTTCCTTATGCGATAGGAAAATATATGCTTTACTATAATGGTGAGAATGTGGTTCGGCTTTCGCCATTGTTCCGCAGGGGAATTTTTTTTGGTTTGTGTGCTATGATTCTTTTTGTGATCTTTTATGGAATTTGGCTTACCGGACATCTTGGTAAGATAGCAAAAGGTATCAGTAATGTTTCGATGCGTTGTTATACTGTGCTGCCTGAAAAAGGCGTTTTTGGAGAAATCTATGGGGCGCTTAACAAAATGGATGCGGAAATCCGACGCAGCGATGAGGTCGGACAGGATACGGAACGAATACGCAGGGAGTGGATTGCAAATATTACGCACGATTTGAAGACGCCGCTTTCACCAATTAAGGGCTATGCAGAACTGCTTATGGACAATCCTGTCCCTGACGGTGAAACCGTACGGGAATACGGTGAGATTATCTTAAAAAATGCGAATCACACTGAAAAAATGATGAATGATCTAAAGCTGACCTATCAGTTGGATTCAGGTGCGGTACCATACCATCCACAGACGGTGCGCATTGTGCGTTTTCTGAAAGAGCTGGTCATTGATATGGTAAATGACCCTGTCTTTATGAATCGCAGTATTGAGTTTGAAAGTGACATACAGGAATGTGAAGTTTGTCTTGACATTGATTTATTTCGCCGTGCCGTGAATAATCTTATCATCAATGCATTGACACATAACCCACCCGAAACAAAAGTGACAGTCAGTATAGATACAGA
>CAMWWF010000102.1 GCA_947177885.1 uncultured Lachnospiraceae bacterium | reverse complement strand
GATCAGTAACAATACATGTTCTTTTGAATATTTCTTCCTCACCGGCGGCGGCAGCAGATCATTTTTCGCATAATTATTGATCATGGTCTTCGTCAATATCTTATCCTCATCCGGAAACCTGGAAGTCGATCTGAGCTTTGTATCCATAAAAGTGGTGACCTGATCCATGTACAGATCGATGTTTGGAATATCCTCCGGATCAATATGCCGTATCCTGTCGAGACTTGCCAATATACTGTTCAATAGATCCCCGTTGTTGATCGTCATATATATTTCCTCACTTTCGCGCCGAATAAATGCACTACTTTTATTATATAGTAATCAATACTACATGGCAACTGTTTATTTCATCCCCACACCCGTATTTTCCGCTTCCGTCCGCATTTTTTCAACTATTCCGCGACTCTGCATTTCCATTTCCGTCCGCGTTTTTCAGCCATTCCTCCAATTTCTGAATTTCCTCCGATTCTTTTCAGCCACTCCCCTGCTCTCACATGTCTCGCAAGATTGTAAAGAAATGTGTCCCAAGGCCACATTGCGATTATTGACTTCGCGAAAGGAACAGCCTGAACTGTTACGCATATGCATTTTTCATCCGGGACCTTCTTTACATTACATCCCCGGTGTGATAGAATTGTCTTTGCAAGACTGTAAAACTTTACAGTATAAAAGTGAATAGAGAGGTGTCTCCGCATGAATAAAAAAATAAAGACCGAAGCCGTTGACTCCCTGTTCAACGCGATTCTCTGCCTGAAAACACGAGATGAGTGCTACAGCTTTTTTGAAGATTTATGTACTGTCAACGAACTTCTTTCCCTGTCCCAGCGATTTGAGGTGGCTTCCATGCTGAAAAAGCACAAGACCTATCTTGAGATTGCCGAAAAGACCGGCGCTTCCACAGCCACGATCAGCAGGGTGAACCGCTCCCTGAATTACGGCAACGACGGATATGATATGGTATTCGGACGCATGGAAGGTCATACTCCAGAAGATGGAATCGATCTTTCAGAATAGAAAATAATAAAACAGAACATAACAGTAGCTTCCCGAGAACACGGTGAACTTCAAAAGTGCAAATCAGAGCCCCGGCGTATCCATTTACGCCGGGGCTCTGTTGTTATACTCACGAACGATAAAATTTGCCGCGATGTCCCTGAAATCTTTCGCTCGTGAGCGGATTACCTGTTATTCTCCCAAAGATGCCTGTCCGCCGTCATACGTGGACCCTGAACCGTCCTGTCCGCCGGCATCCTCCGTACCCTTCAGAGCTTCCGCGATCGCTGCCTTTGCCGTTTTCTTCCCTGCCTTTATGGCTTTGGAATTAGGCTTCGGTCTTTTGGCGGAAACATCCTGATTCATATTACAGCTTCCCTGGAATATCGCATTTTCGTCGATGACGATAGTCTTGGTATTGATATCTCCCAACACTCTCGCTGTGGATGTCAGCTCTGTTTTCTCAGGCGCGTTAATACTGCCTATGATCTCACCGCCTATAATGGCAACCTTTGCCACAATATCTCCGTTAACGACACCGGTTGCTCCCAGGATCACAGTTTCAGAGACATTGATATCGCCATTGACCGTACCGTCGATCCTTACGCTCCCCCCGGAATTAAAATCGCCGTTACACTCTGCATCTCTTCCGATGATCGTAGTGATACTTATCTCATCTTTCTTCCCTATCATTTTCATCCTCCATCTTATTAGATATTTTTATTAAATATACATCTCCTACCCACTGATCGTAAGAAGTTCCGTAGGATCAATATATTCGTTATCCCTCATCATCTGATAGCCCAGCTTATTATTTTCATCACCGATCAGAAAAAGCGTTGCCCCCTGATTGACCGTTGCCCCCTGCTTGACCATGACATCCCCCTGATTACGATAGATAGTCGTGTAACCGTTTCCATGGTCCACCCAGATATTGTGTCCGTACTCCGTGTCATCGTTCACTGCGATGACAGTGCCTTTGGCGGTAGCCACCACCATGGTTCCGGAAGAAGCTGTGAAAATGCACATGGGATCACCTTCCGTAACTTCTTCCATAGTCGCCTTACCCCCGGCGGCCAGTGGAAATTCGGAAGGAATGGTCTGGCTTTCCAACTGCTCCAGTAATTCTGTCTCGCTCTGTACTTTCTGATTCACAGTGTCACTGAGAATCCGGATCTTCTCTTCCTGTTCCGCAAGCTGTGTTTCCAATTCGGCATTCTGCGCCGCCAGCTCCTGATTCAGCGCCGCCAGCTCCTCCACTTCCGAAGCCGATCTGTCATCCTCTTGGAGCTTGTCATTCGTTTCATAATACACATAACCGATCGCTGCACCACACAATACACAGAAAATCACCATTATCGTCTGTAAGATCCATGGTCGGACACGAAACTGCTTCAGCTTTGCGTCAACAGCATCCGATGTGACAAGCACAACGTGGCTGTTTTTTCGCTTATGCCTATTTCTTCCCATAAAAGTCACCTCCGGTAAACTACTCCATTTTACCACAAGTAAGCATTTACATCAACGTTTGGTTAATATTTTTGTAACATATTTCTAAAATATTGTGAACTTGTTGTGCAATTTTACAGGTAATTTCTCCTATGAGCGGCATATTTCCAACACTTTTTCCCATTTCAGCGATCCTCCGAACAGATCCAGCGCACTTCCGATAGTCACATTTAGACAATCTTTTCCGGACTCGCGAAGCTGCCTCAGATCTTCATAGCTGTGTACCCCTCCCGCATAGGTAACAGGCTTTTTTCCCCACTGTCCCAGCATAGCGGCTAGATTCCTCTCAATCCCCTGTGCCTTGCCTTCCACATCCACCGCGTGGATCAGAAATTCATCGCAATAACCGGAGAGTCTGTCCAGAAGTTCCATATTCACCTTCTCTTCCGTCAGTTTCTGCCAGCGGTCCGTCACCACCCGATATCCGTCCTCTGTCATCTTACAGCTGACATCCAACACCAGATGCTCCTTTCCCACGGCGGCCATGATTTTCTCCAGTTTATCATAATGAATTCTTCCGTTCTGAAAGACATGGGAAGTGACGATCACATGGGACGCGCCTGCCCGCAGATACTCTTCCGCATTGTCCACGGTGATACCGCCGCCGATCTGAAGTCCCCCGGGATATGCCTCCAGCGCTGCAAATGCCTGCCGCCTGGAAGCCTCATAGTACTCACTGCCCCGTGCGTTTAACAGAATAATATGGCCGCCCTTCAACCCGGAACGCCGATAGATCTCCGCAAAATAAGCGGCATCCTGCCGTGCCACAAAATTTTCCTCCGCCTGATCTCCCTCGTCCCTGAGACTTCCGCCCACAATCTGTTTTACCTTTCCGTTATGTATATCGATACATGGTCTGAATTCCATAGCTGTCCAACCTCGCAAATTCAATATTTGGAAGAACAATTCTTCCAGTTTTTTCCAACTTCTGCACTATTTGTCTCTTTTTTATATGCATATTTTTTTTCACGTTCCACATACTACTCACAGATCATCCCATATCAGGACTTTTGGCGTTGATTTAATGTTTCATCAGCAGAATGGAGGAAAATATGAAAAAAGCAAATTATCTGAAAGGAGCCAAAAAGCTCCTTGCACTCAGTCTGGTGCTCACCTTTCTGTGTGTTGCCACTTCCTGTGGCAATAATAATAACTCAAGCAATGCCGGCAGCATGGCCGGCAGCGGCTCCTCGTCAGCCGGTTCCGAAAGCGGTGCCGGCAACGGCGATACCGCAAACGGAAACGGCGGCACAGCGGGAAATAATACCGGAACCGCAGGCAATAACGGTATAAATAATGACAACAATGGTGTCACCGGAACAGGCGGCGCAACAGCAGGGGATAACAGTTCCATCCTGGATGACGCCGGCAATACGATCTCCAATGTGCTGGATGATGTAGCCGACGGTGCGGCGGATCTTACCGATGACATCATGGGTAACGGCGATCATTCCAATAATAACGGCAGCAATACCAACATGAACAACGGCTCCGGCACAAGTACCGGTACCGGTAGCACGACAGGTACCGGCTCCACAACAGGAACCGGTGCGGGCGGCGCTGCCGGCGGAGCGGTAACACAATAACCGGCGACACAGCTCTTTGAAAACAGCGGAAGCTCGCAGGGATTCCCTATGAGCTTCCGTTTTCCGTCTCGTTGATTATAACAATATTTTAGCAATTCCGCACAGCAGCATTCCTTTGTGATCAGCCGGACCTACTGCTCCATGATCGTACCGTCACGATATGCTTCCAGCAGCTCTTCCAGATAGTAAATGCTCTCCCTGAGCTCGTTTCCAACATCCGTATCCGCCACCAGCTTTCTGCGGGCAAAAGTCTCCACGTCAATGGAATCGGAAAAAATATCGGACTCCTTTATAATGGCAGCCTCGGTGGATTCAAAAGGCTCATGGGCCACCAGCCTCATGCCCCGGGAATTACATACCAACGTATACCCGGCAATTCCTGTCTTTTTCTGGTACGCTTTGGAAAATCCGCCGTCGATGATCAGAAGCTTGCCGCCGCACTTGATGGGCGACTCCCCGTGGATCTGCTCCACAGGCACATGACCGTTGACGATATGCCCTTCCTTCGCATCCAGGCCGAACTCCTCCAGGATCCGGTTCACCGTTTCTTCCTGCTCCAGAAGCTGATAATAGCTGTTCTTCTTCTCCTTGTGGGTAGCCGGTTCCTCCACGAAATAGGATTCAAAGGTGGCCATCTTCGCCTTTCCAAACACCGGGGAACCCTTTCCCGCCCAGATATACCACATCATATCCTGACTGGCGGACCGCTCGGAGGGATCCTTTGCATAGTATCCTCTTCTGGCATAATATTCCAAAATGTCGTACAATGCCTTACCGCTGTATTTCTTACCATAGATTTCCACGGAGGCAAAGCTGCCGTCCGGATTCATGGGCATACAGCCATGGTACAACAGATTGCCGTTATAAATCTTGTAGATTCCGCCCTTGGCATAAAGGAAACGAACATGGCGCTGCAGCTTTTCACACTTCATGAATGCCTGCTGCAGACGTATCATGACCTTGGTCTCCTCCTCGCTCAGCTCATAGGGCTTGTCCCTGTCAATGGTAGGAAAATCCAGATCCTTCATGGGATATTCCGCGCCGTCTATGCACACCGTGCCCTTTTCATAATCGATCTTGTCCAACAAAAGCCTGTTATCCATGTCGAACTCCGGATGACGCATGATCAGCTGACCCTCCAGCTTGAACTGGATAACAGTCATGGCCTTGTGCATCTTGGTGTCCAGGCTTAAATCTTTGGTGTTATAGTCCGTATTATAACGTATGGAAAACAGATCACAGTTTGTATCCGCATAGGTATCTATGGCAAAGGTGGCAAGGGGCAGCAGATTGATGCCATAGCCGTCCTCTATGGTGGCAAGATTCCCGTACTTTGCCGCCATCCGCACTACATTGGCAATGCAGGCCATATGACCGCTGGCCGCTCCCATCCATACCATGTCGTGATTTCCCCACTGTACATCCACGGAGTGATAAGCACACAGCGTGTCCATAATGATATGGGGACCGGGACCTCTGTCATATATATCACCCACAATATGCAGATGATCGATGACAAGGCGTTGGATCAGATGGCTCAGCGCAACGATGAACTGCGGCGCCCTGCCGATGCGGATTATGGTGTGTATGATCTCGTTGTAATATGCCTCCTTGTCCTGGATCTCTTCCTTTTCCGTGATCAGCTCTTCGATTACATAGGCAAAGTCCTGAGGCAGAGCTTTTCTCACCTTGGAGCGGGTATATTTCGAGGAGACCCGCTTGATGATCTGCACCAGCCGGTGAAGGGAGATCTTATACCAGTCCTCAATATACTCTTCCTCGTGGCGGGCAATCTCCACCTTTTCCTCCGGGTAGTAGATCAAAGTGGCAAGGCTCTTCTTGTCCTTTGTACTGAGCGTATTTCCAAATTCCTCGTCTATCTTCCTGCGTATGGAGCCGGAGCCGTTCTTGAGCACATGGTTAAACTGCTCATACTCTCCGTGGATATCCGTCAGAAAGTGCTCCGTCCCCTTTGGCAGATTCATGATAGACTGCAGATTGATGATCTCCGTAGAGGCTGCTGCAATATTTCTATATTGCTTTGCCATAGTCTTCAATACTTTGCGTTCTTTGTCGTCCATTGCCGTCCCCCCCTGTCTGCTGTCAGCGACACCGGCACTCCTCAGGATAAGTTCCTCTCAGCATGCCCCGTTCACCTGACATTCCTTGATATGATCTTTGGAACAGTCTGACATCCCATCCTGTACCGGGACTGAAGCATCCTTTCACTGCGCCGCATCGATCACATTACTCATATCATACATGCCCGGAGCCTTTCCTGCAAGGAATTTCGCCGCCTGGACCGCACCTTTGCCGAATACCGCCTTGGAATATGCCGTGTGGGAAAATGTGATCACCTCGTCCGGTCCCGCGAACAGAACATCATGCTCTCCCACAATGGTGCCGCCTCTTATGGCGCTGATGCCGATTTCCTTCTTCGGCCGCTTCTCCCTGCGGGAACTTCTGTCATAGACGTATTCATACTCATTTCCAAACTCTTCATTGATGGAATCAGCCAGAGCCAGCGCGGTTCCGCTGGGCGCATCCAGCTTCAGTTTGTGATGCTTCTCCACCACTTCCATGTCAAACCCCGCCGGTGCAAGCACACCTGCGGCATCCTTTAACAGCTTTAACAGCAGATTGATACCCAGGGACATATTGGCGGAGCGCAGCACCGGGATCTGACCGGAGGCCTCTTTTACCTTCTGCAGCTGCTGCTCACTCAGACCTGTGGTACAGAGCACACAGGGCAGCTTCCTTGCCACACAGTAGTCCAACATTCCGTCCACTGCGGAGGCAATGGAAAAGTCGATCAGGCAATCCGCCTCCATATCACACTCCCTGATATCCGTGTACACGGGATAGGAATTGTGACCGTCATCCCCGGCATCAATACCTGCAACGATCTCCGCTCCTTCGTCCTCCGCCACCAGGCTGCTGATCACCTGTCCCATCTTCCCGTTACATCCGTTCATAATGATTCTCGTCATAATTGTATCCTTTCACCCTCGTCTGACAGACCTTATACCAGTACCACACGGCAAACCTGCAGTTCCTGCCCCCTGCGGAAACACTCTGCTCACAGTTTCTCATTCGATCCCAAGTGTGACAGATTTCGCGTTCTGACAGTTGAAAACTCTTTTACCGATCAGTCCCGACACTACGCTGCTGATCCAACGGCACAGGCAGAATATTTTTAAATGCCATGCCCGGAAGATTTCATCCGGAATCGGAATCCGTCGTAACAGTTCAGGCCGTCACTGAACCGTTACAATCCGTCCTCACGCCAACAGGCCGTAAGCCTTCATCGCCTTTGCCAGCTTCTCCGCATTGGCAGGCTCCATCTCCGTGAGAGGCATTCTCAGAGGTCCCGCCTCCATGCCCATCAGATTCAGGGCCTTCTTTACAGGGATGGGATTTACTTCACAGAACAGGGCATCGCACAGCTCCAGCGCCGCAAGCTGCTTTCTGCGGCTGTCCTCCACCCTGCCGTCCAGAAAGTCCTGACAGATCTCATGGGTCTGTGCAGGCGCCACATTTGACAGTACGGAGATCACTCCCAGTCCGCCCAGCGCCATGATAGGCAGGATCTGGTCGTCATTGCCGGAATAAATGTCCACACATCCCTCCGCAATGGCTGCCAGATGGGCGATCTGGCTGATATTGCCGCTGGCTTCTTTCACACCCACGATATTCTCCACATCCTTACAGAGTCTCACAACCGTCTCCGGAAGGATATTGCATCCCGTTCTGCCGGGTACATTGTACAGTAACAGAGGAATCTTTACGGCATCCGCAATCATCTTAAAATGAGTATACAGGCCATTCTGGGTTGCCTTGTTATAGTAGGGACTTACCAGAAGCAATCCGTCCGCGCCGGCTTTTTCCGCTTCCTGAGAGAGATAGACCGCCGTCTCTGTACAGTTGGAGCCTGTACCCGCAATGACGGGAACTCTTCCGTTCACCGTCCTGACACAATAGCGGATCACATCCAGATGTTCCTCGTGGGTCAGCGTGGAAGCTTCGCCGGTGGTGCCGCACACCACAATGGCATCGGTTTTATTCTCAATCTGGAACTCGATCAGCTTCCCGAACTGTTCATAATTCACTTCACCGTTTTCATACATGGGTGTAACGATCGCCACACCCGCACCCTTAAAAATTGACATAGCCTTCTCCTCCATATTAAAAAGTAAAATAATAAATGCCGACACTGTAAGCGCCGGCAAAGATTGCATTGGTATCATTGCTGATAGCGCCCCATCCGATACCGGATGACAGTCATACGGCTCTTAACCGTATGCCCAAGAATCGATCTGCAGGTTCCCGATTCTTTCGGCGTTCTTCCCTTTCCTCTTCCCGCCCTTACGCCTTGCCGTATTGGGAAGATTACTCTTGAATCACGCAACCTCTATCTTCTATATTACTTGCTTGAATGATAGCATTTTCCATATCCTATGTCAATGGTTTATTTTCACACTTCACAGTCTCTATTCTGGAAACTTTATCCGCCAGAAAGCAGATCTCATCACTGATCTTAATCCCGGTAAGGATAACATCGGTATCATCTCTGCAGGCAAGCAGGTTCCTCAGGTCGTCCACAGTAATGATCTCCTTCTCGATCAGTCCCAGAACCTCATCCAGTATCAGCAGATCACACTCTCCCGTGACAAGAACTTTTCTGGCAAAATTCATGCCGTTTCTGATGTTGCTGATCTCCTCCTGCTTCTTGTCCTCGGAAAGCCGTTCAAAGTTCTCGCCTGATTTTTCAAATCGGAACAACTTGATCTCCGGCTCCATCTTGCGCAGGAAATCAGAGTCACCCAGCCCTTTTCCTTTCAGAAACTGAATGATGACCACACTTTTCCCGGCAACCGCCGCCTGTACTGCCCTGCCGATGGCTGCAGGAGACTTTCCCCGCCCGTCACCGGCATAGATATATACC
>CAMWWF010000101.1 GCA_947177885.1 uncultured Lachnospiraceae bacterium | reverse complement strand
TCCGGATACAGGAAGGGTGTCCATAGTATCCAATGCCCCTGCTTATTTTTCCGCATCCTTATCCCATGTGGGGGCGTCAGATTATTATCATTATCAGGTTCCCAGAGAGGAGAGCAGGAATATGACCGTGGCGTGGGCAGTACAGAAGGAATACGAGGCGGAAAATCTCTATCTGTGCGTAACCTATGATGTAAGGGAGCCACAGGAGCGGCAGTATTTCCGGGTGCCCGGGGCAATATGAGAATGAGAACAGGAAAAGGAGCTGAAAGAATGAGTATACTGAAAATTGCATTATTACAGATTGCACCCTGTAAAAATTTAAATGAAAATCTTGAGAAAGGAATAGCATGTTGTAAAGAGGCAAAAGAAAAAGGTGCTGACATCGCACTGTTTCCCGAAATGTGGAGCAACGAATACCGCATCTATGACATTCATCCATACTTTTGGCACACTTGCAAAGCAGCTTCATATGGCTATTGGAATTACTCTGCTTGAAAAATATGAGAATGCACCCCGCAATTCACTTGTCCTTTTTGACCGATATTGAGAATTGAAATTTGTCTATGCCAAAGTACATACCTGTGACTTTGATGTAGAAAGGAATTTAACGGCAGGTGATAACTTCTATGTTACAACGCTGGATACAGCCTGCGGTAAGGTAAAAACAGGGGCAATGATCTGTTATGACAGAGAATTCCCTGAAAGTGCAAGAATTCTCATGCTGAAAGGCGCGGAGCTCATCTTTGTGCCAAACGCCTGCCCGATGGAAATAAAACGTCTTTCACAGCTTCGCGCCAGAGCTTTTGAAAATATGACGGCTATTGCTACCTGCAATTATCCCGAGACCGTGCCTGACTGTAACGGCAATTCAACCGTGTTTGACGGCGTTGCCTATCTGCCGGACGAGAGCGGTTCGAGAGATACCTGCATTTTTCAGGCAGGCGGTGCGGAAGGAATCTATATTTCCGAGCTTGATCTGGATCAACTGCGCGAATATCGTGAAAGCGAAACGTTCGGTAATGCCTACCGGCATCCGAAAAAATATAAGCTTCTGACCGAATCGAAAATTGACAAGCCCTTTATCAGAAGTGATTACCGGGAGTAGCCGTGTATGACTTTGCTCCAGGCAGCCTTTTCCGCTGAAGATCATCCTGTTGAACGATAGAAAAATTCAGACAGCTATGATAGAATTATTAGCAGTTAAGTATACAGACAGCCGATTGACATTATCAGGGGTAAAGTCCAGACATTTAGTGGAATAGTGTCGGAGACACAATTGATCTGAATGCACGCAGATAGGTGTAAAGATGAATATTCAGGATGAGATGAAGAAGATGTTTAAGCGGGTTGCAGCGGGAGAAGCGGAGCCTGCGGAATGGGAGCGCAGAAGATTGACAGTCTGGAGACTTATTTCGCGGAGGAACGTCTGGATTATCTGAAAGTCACCGGTGAGGGGCCGGTCAATCCCCGGACGGGCAGACCAATGTGGGATTCCCGTTCAGGAGATGACAGGCCGCTGCTGGGTGATATGATGCAGGAACAGAGACATCCCTGGCGGGCTGACGAGTATCTCTTTGGAGTATGGGATCTGTTGTCCGGAAGAGAGGAAGAAGGATACAGGCATCTGGAGGAATGCGTGAACTATGGCGCTGATCATATGAAAAATTGTCTGAGGGAGAATCCGGAAGCATATAACGACCCGGGGGATTCCATGGCGGTGCTTTATTACAATGCGGAGCTGTTTGCCAGGACAAAGCAGATTGGGGACACCGGGGAGCGCCGGAGAGCGATCCGCGAAACGTACGAAGAGGTGTGCCGGTTTATGCGGTATTACCATAAACTGGCAAAGCGCACCGAGAGGGCGAGTCATGCAGTATTGGGACAGGATTAAGGCAATGATGGATAAAGTCCTAAAAACGGAAAAGGAATCCAAAAGTATTCCGACTGCCGGAGAAAGAAAGTCTGAGAGTGCAGGCAGGGAAAATTGGCGGACGGGCCGGATAGAAAACCGGATTGATAAATTGGATGAAGGGGATATTACCGAACTGAAAGCCGTTTACAGCGCGTTTGCGACGGATGACGCTGATCTGGTCAGACGGGCGGGAAAGGCTGTTGCCGGACAGCTTGGAGGATTACAGCGGCCGGCGCTGCTCAGACTCTGTGAACAATTCCGGGATTTTACTTCCCTGGAATGGTTCATCGACTGGGCGAAAGTCTCTTTGGATAACGTGAAGAAAGAGCTGTCGGAAGAGGAATACCGGTATCTGCTGATTCTTGGTTCTTTTCATCCAAACGGCTATTTCAGGGAGAAGTGTATCTATGAGATGGCAGAATACGACGGAATGCTTTTCTGGCTGTTTTTCCGGGTGAACGACTGGGTCCGGGATATCAGGACTGCCGCCTGCGGGGTATTGAATGATTATTTATGCAGAGTCAGTGCGGAGGAGCTTTTCGACAGTATGCCTGCTTTTGAACGTCTGCAGGATTGTCATCGCCGCTCAGAAGACCAGATGGAAAAGCTATGGGAGCAGATAGAGACAAGGCTGTCTCTGGCGTGGAAGGATATAGATATCCGTAAGATTCCGCTCATGGAGCCTGCGGCACGGAGTGCATTGTACAAAGCGCTGCTGCGTTCCAAAGTATCTACCCTTCAGGAGATAGATGTCATTTTGCAGCAGGAAAAGCTGTCCTGTCTGCAACGAATCTTGATAGGAGGTATCTTTGCCCGGCCTGACTGCACGGTGGAGCGGGCGGAGCGCTATCTCACAGATTCTTCCGCTGTGAACCGCAGGAGAGCTGTGGAATATAAATATGAGCATTTAAAGACCTGCTGGCCGGGACTGGAAAGGATGCTTCTGGACAGCAGCCGGGGGGTGAGGGAGTACGCGGTCTATATTCTGGAGCAACACAGCAGTCTGGATATCCGTGAGTACTATCTGGATCATCTGGGAGAGGATAAGCCGGAGTATGCGATTATGGGGTTGGCGGAGTTTGGCAGAAGCGGCAATTTGCCCGAGCTTATGAAATGCCTGGAAAGGCCGGAGAGGAGGGTATTGAAGTGTACCATCCTTGCGCTGGGATATCAGGAAGATTTTACGGAGGAAGAGCTTTTGTGGCAATATCTTCCGGACGATAGAAATGAAATATCCAAAGCGGCATATCTTTCCATTTTGAGGCGGGATTTTTATCCGGGGGCGGAGCGGATATATGAGGCTTATATCAAATCGGAGGCGGAGCATCAGAAGCGGTATCTTTTAAAGCTTCTCCTCAGGGAAAGTTCCTGGAAACGTCTGCCTTATCTGGTGCGACTGTATGGCAGGGAGATGCCTGAGGAGGAAAGCCGTAAGGTGCTGTCCGGTATCAGAAACCGGTTTATGTATGGAAAGATTTCACAGCCGCTGCGGGAAGATATTCTTCTGGCTCTGGAGGAGAATGGCGGAGCGCTTCCGGAGGGGATGGAAAAGGCGATTTTGTATGATATGAAATATGTGTAGCTGCCGAAAACGGATTATTACGCTGACGATTCCTTGCTGCAAAGTGTGTGCAAATGTGCCGGCAGGACAGAAAGTGAAAACAGGTAGATGAAAAGAGTATTATACATGCCGCTGACGGCAACTCCTTTAAACAACAGCGAAACCTATAGAGAGATATTGCCGCAAAATACGGAACTGGCAAAATACATCCGCTGCTTCTGGGGAAGTGAAAGACCTTATTGGAATCGGGATGGTCAGAACTGTATGGATGCATCTGTAGTCATTCCCGATACCTGCATGGATATTATCTATCAGATCGATCATACGGCAAATCGTATTTCAGGCGGATTCTGCGGAATCAATGATACCGTTTTCTACTCCCGCAGCGATGCGGTGCAGGGGCATCTTATTTCCGTATTTGCCATCCGGTTTTATGCATGGGGAGCCTATCCCTTTTCGGAAGATTCCCTAAAGGATACCATAAACGGCTTTTATGAAGTGCCGTCCAGATTCTCATGGCTGGACAGGATGATACGGCAGCAGTTGTATGAGAGAAACACTCTGGCAGAGCGGGCAGGACTGGCGGAAGCATTGCTTCTTCCAAAGCTGCTCCGGGCAAGACAGAATAGTGTGGTCAACAGCGCTGTTTCGCAGATGATCTCACAGAGAGGAACAGGGAGTACGGCGGATCTGGCGAGGGAGTGCTTTGTCAGCAGCAGGCAGCTGGAAAGGCTCTTTCACGAATATATCGGGATCACACCGAAGAAGCTTGGTAATCTGGTGCGTTATCAGTTCCTGTGGAATGATGTTTTCAGAAACGCCGGGTTTGATGTCCTGGATGCCGTATATAAGTACGGATATACGGACCAGTCCCATCTGATGCGGGAATTTAAGCGGTATCACGGTATGGACATTCAGAAAGCAAAACAGTATGCTTACAATACCGGGAAGATAAAGGAATAACTTATTAGTGCGGTTCGCATCTGCCGGAAGGTATGTGCTTTTTGGCTGCCAGGGATCCGCAGGCTACAGGAGGCGTAACAGATGGAAAATGTCAGGAAGTTTATCATAATGATGAAGGATACCGAGGTTATGAGAGTGGATCTCGACCATATGCAGTATGAAGTGATCCGGGAGAAATACCTTCCCTATCCGATCAGGGGAAAACTGCGGGAAATGCTGAAATCCGATCAGATCATGACAACCGGTGAGATGACGCAGTGGATGCTTGCTGCCAGAAAAAACGAAGAGGCAATTGTCAGCTGGCTTGCTAACAGGGTATTGCTCTTAAGCAGAGCAAATGCGAAGTGGATCTATAATTTATGCCATTTTGAGCAGGTGGGAACGGACGAACAGCGGATCAGGATCGCTCTCGCCTGCAGAGCCGTGTCTGTGCTGGATCCCTATTGGCTCAAATTTGAGGAGGATGGTGAGATATCCTGGAGTCAGGTTGATGTGAAACAGAATCCTTTGAATGAGATCATAGCCCAGGTGGCTCTGCACGGTAAGTCCCTTACCCTGCAGGGCTCCCTGGTCACACCGGAACTTACCACCAATGGCGCGTATGCCAAGGCATGGAGACGGCATGAGGATTCTCAGCTTTGGCTTTATAAGCTGGGAGCCAACGGCAATACCGAGTCCAGGATAGAAGTAATGTGTTCGGATCTGTTGGACAAGATGAATGTGGATCACGTCCATTATGAGGCCGGGGAAGATGAGGGAAAATATGTCTGTATGTGTCCCTGCATGACCACAGAGAGGAAGGCTGTCCTGACGGGAATGGAATTTATTTCTTACTGCAATGTGAACGGAATGGATCCTGAGGAAAAGATGTTTGAGATTGACAGGGACAGTATTTTCAAGATGTGGATCGTGGATTTCCTGATCAGTAACCGGGACAGGCATGGGCAGAACTGGGGCTTTTTCTATGATACGGAGACCATGGAGATTCTGGGATGCCATCCGCTGTTCGATCATAACAATGCTTTTGACATTGATTTTATGAGGGACATGGATGCTCCTTATCAATTTGGGGAGATGACCTTAAAGCAGGCGGCTCAGACAGCTATGAAAAAAGTGGATTTTCATTTTACAGAGCCCATCACAAGAGAAGATTTTATCACGGAACGGCAGTATAAGAGCTTTCGGGAAAGAGCCAGGTGTCTCGGGCTTGAGATGGGATAGGGAGAACCTGTCAGGCAGAACATGGTGCGTGTCGGAAATATACAATACATTTTAAGGGAAATGCAGTATGATGGATCGTGGATGCCATGCATTATGATCAGACAGGCGGCCGCATTTTGCCCTGTTGCTGCAAATGGGATTGCCGCCTGCAGGGCATGTGGATCTGTCTGCTGCAAGGGAAACGGACAGGCGCCTGTCAATGGAGGGTCAGGGCGGATGCGTGGCTGACAAAACAGAAGAAAAGGAGAACGATCATGAACACCTTTGAAAAAGCAGGAAGCTTTATTTACCGGAATGCCAGACCGCTGGACTTTGCCCGCTGGCAGTATCACTTCGAGAACGGCTCCCGGGATGCGGTGCTGAAGGCCCTTGCCGCATACCAGAATGAGGATGGGGGATTTGGACACGCATTGGAGGCGGACAGCTTTAATCCGGATTCCAGTCCCATCCAGACCTGGGTGGCAACGGAAATCCTGCGGGAAGTAAAAATGACTGACCGTACCAGCCATATCATCAAAAATATCTTACGGTATCTGGACAGCGGTGCGGACTTTGATCCGTCCCGGAAACAGTGGCTGAATACGGTGCCATCCAATAATGAGCATCCCGGAGCCGTCTGGTGGAAGTATGAGGACGGGAAAGGGAGCTCGTTTGAATATAACCCAACGGCGTGTCTTGCCGGCTTTGCGATCCGGTACGCGGAAACGGACAGTAAACTGTACCGGCTGTCCTGTGAGATCGCAAAGGAGGCCGCAGAGTGGTTCTGCGCGAAAGCGCCTTTCCCGGAAATGCATGTGACAGGCTGCTTTCTCCGTCTGTACGAATATTGTGCGGAGGCGGAAGTGCAGCTCTTTGATATGGGGCAGCTGCTCCGCAGACTGAAAGAGCAGGTGAATTGCAATATCTGCAGGGATACGGAGAAATGGAAGACGGATTACTGCACCTTTCCCTCGCAGTTCATTTCCTCAAAAGACAGTCCCTTTTATGCGGATAACGTGGAAGCGGCTGCTGCAGAGTGCCGGCATATAAAGGAGAATCAGCTTCCGGACGGTTCGTTTATTGTTCCCTGGCAGTGGTGTACGGAGGATAAGGAATATGAGGTTGCCGTCAACTGGTGGAAGAGCGATATTATCATCAAAAAGCTGCTTTATCTGAAAGCCCTTGAGGGAATGTGAGATAAAAGAACCCCGCGTTTACGTGCTCCTGCGTCTGCTTGCGCATCCGCGTTTTGCTCATTTGGGAGTGGATCGCAACCCCCACAGGTGAAAAAATTATGGAGGTGTGCCATGAGACTGGGAGAAGTCGGACTGTTGACCAATGATGTGATAAGACTGGCAAATTTCTACAAGAAGTTGCTGGGAGTCGATAATGCAAGTGATGACAGAGTACATCAGACTATTATCGCAGAAGAAACCATGCTGACTGTTTACAATGACGGAACGGAAAAGAATGATCAGAATCAGAATATCTGCCTGGCATTTACTGTGGAAAACATGGAGGAGGCATACAGGAAAGTATCGGAGCTGGGGGTAGAAGTGATAGAGGAACCCACTGTCCGGCCCTGGGGAGCAACCAATATGAGCTTTTATGATCCGGACAGGAATGTGATCTACTTAAGAAGTTTTTCCAATTGAAAAATATGATATATTCTGTTCATCAGACCTTTTTGAATTATGTTATACTGATCAACATGATTCGAAAAGGTTTTTACATTGGACTGGTGAAGGGTGATGTAACAGGCAATACACCATGGCCGTTTTGTTTTTATGGATATTTGTGCCATTGTATGTTATTGTAAAAAGTAAAAACTGGCTTTGCGGGCACAGAGAATTTTCTGCCCCAGGATGAGGTTTATGTGGATCAGGGATGATTGCTTCCTTTAAGAAGGAACCATTGACGAGGCGCCTGGATAACGATCAAACGGAGCAAAGCGAAGGAAAAGTGAAACGAACAAACAGGAGGACAGGGAAATGGCGGAAGAATTGAAGAGCAGGAAAGAGGTACCGGAAGAGCTGACCTGGGATTTATCCCGCATATATGCCACGGAGGCGGATATGCTGCGGGATGTGGAGAAGATGGAGCTGCTGGCTCAGGAGATCGTGGAGAAGTACAAGGGGCAGCTGGACACGCCGGAACAGATAGAGAACTGTGTCACGGCGTACAGGCAGGTGTACGAGCTGATGACGCTCACAGGCAGTTACTGTGACCTGGCTGTATCCGTGGACTACTATGACAATGATAACCAGGAGAGGAATGGCAGGATCGGCCGCCTGATCGCAAAGCTGCGAAGCAGCCTGAGCTTTGTCCGGAGCGAGATCATGGAGCAGGACGAGGAGAGCATTCGAAAGGCCATAACCATCAGCAGCGGCAATAAGTATTTCCTGCAGAATGTCCTGAGGGATAAGGCCCACAGGCTGCATCCGGAGGCGGAGCGGGTGGTCTCCGCACTGAGCCAGAGCATCTACGGCACACCCTATGAGATCTACAATATGACCAAGCTGGCGGATATGAAGTTTGATCCTTTCGTGGTGGATGGAAAGGAGTATCCGCTGGGCTACACACTTTTTGAAGATGATTATGAATATGAGCCGGACACCCGGGTGCGCCGGGCGGCTTTTGATGTTTTTTCCCAAAAGATCAGGGAGTATGAGAACGTGACGGCGGCTGCCTACAACGCCAATGTGCAGACGGAGAAAGTCTTGTCTACCCTGCGGGGCTTTGAGTCGGTTTACAACTATCTGCTCTATGACCAGAAAGTCAGCCGGGATCTCTATGATCGCCAGATCGATCTCATCACAGAGAAGCTGGCTCCCCATATGCGCAAGTATGCAAAACTGATTCAGAAAGTACATGGCCTGGACAAGATGACTTTTGCGGATTTAAAGCTTCCCGTAGACCCGGATTATGCCCCCTCAGTGACCATCGAAGGTTCCAGGGAGTATATTGAGAAGGGGCTTTCCATTTTGGGGGAGGAGTATGTGCAGATGGTGCGCACCGCCTATGAGGAGCGCTGGGTGGACTTTGCCCAGAACAAGGGGAAATCCACCGGAGGCTTCTGTGCAAGCCCTTACGGCAAGAATTCCTTTATCCTGCTGACTTGGAACAATAAGATGTCGGATGTGTTTACCCTGGCCCATGAACTGGGACATGCGGGGCACTTTAAATCCTGCAACAGCAGCCAGTCCATCTTTGACACGGAGGTGTCCGCCTATTTTGTGGAGGCTCCCTCCACCATGAACGAACTGCTCATGGCTCATTATCTGCTAAAGACCAGCGAGGACAAGCGGTTCAGGCGCTGGGTGCTGACCTGCATGATCGGCAACACCTATTATCACAACTTCGTGACCCATCTCATGGAGGCAGCCTACCAGAGAGAGGTGTACAGGCTGGTGGACGCGGGAGGCAGCGTGCAGGCGGAAACTTTGAGCAATATTATGCGGGATACCCTGCAGAAATTCTGGGGGGATGCGGTGGAGATCAACCAGGGCGCAGAACTGACCTGGATGCGCCAGCCCCATTATTACATGGGCCTGTACTCCTACACCTACAGCG
>CAMWWF010000100.1 GCA_947177885.1 uncultured Lachnospiraceae bacterium | reverse complement strand
CCCCGATCAGTTCGTCAATGGTGACAGCCTTGCCCACCACCACGTTAGTCTCGATCTTTACCCCCAGTGCCTTTACGTTCTCGATCTCCTTCGCCACCACATCCTGCTTGGGCAGACGGAATTCAGGAATTCCGTATACAAGCACTCCGCCGGGCTCGTGCAGCGCTTCAAAAATGGTCACATCATAACCCATCTTAGCCAGGTCGCCTGCGCAAGTCAGACCTGCGGGACCGGAACCGATCACCGCGACACTCTTTCCCTTCTTCTCCGCAGCGCCTTCCGGTTTGATATCATTTTCCCTTGCCCAGTCAGCCACAAATCTCTCCAGCTTGCCGATGGAAATGGGATCGCCCTTGATACCTCTGATACACTTTCCCTCACACTGGCTCTCCTGAGGGCAAACACGGCCGCATACGGCAGGCAGCGCGCTGGATCTGCTGATGATCTGATAGGCCTCCTCAATATTGCCGTCCTTTACCTTCCCGATAAAAGCGGGAATATCAATAGCCACCGGGCATCCCTTGACACACTGCGCATTCTTACAGTTAATACACCTTGATGCCTCGTTCATTGCCTCTTCTTTATCATAACCCAGACACACCTCGTCAAAATTGGTGGCACGCTCTTTTGCGTCCTGCTCTCTCACAGGGATTTTGGTCAATACATCCATTTATTGCTTTCCTCCATTTCTTTGTTATAGACTCTTGGAATCTCTTGTGCCTGATTTTGCGGAAAAATCCTTGGTCGCATGGATCAGTTTCCGCAGTTCCCGCAGCCGCCGTGGTGGGTATCGCCCTCCTCCAGCTTCAGCATGGCTCTTCCCTCCGCCGTCTTATAAATCTGCTGACGTCTCATGGCCTCGTCAAAATTCACCTCATGACCGTCAAATTCAGGACCGTCCACACAGGCAAATTTCACCTGGCCTCCCACTGTCACACGGCAGGCACCGCACATTCCCGTTCCGTCCACCATAATGGGATTCAGGCTGACAACGGTGGGTATATTCAGTTCCTTCGTGAGCAGGCAGACGAACTTCATCATAATCATGGGGCCGATGGCGATGCACACATCATATTCCTTACCCTCAGCCACCAGATCCTTAATGGTCTGCGTCACCATACCGCTTCTTCCATAGGAACCGTCATCTGTAGTGATATAAAGATTCCCGGCAACAGCTTCCATCTCCTTCTCCAGGATCAGCAGATCTTTCGTCTTGCTTCCCACGATCACATCCGCAGCCACACCGTTCTCATGGAGCCACTTTACCTGGGGATATACAGGCGCCGCTCCCACACCTCCTGCCACGAACAGGATCTTTTTCCGTTTCAGACTATCCATATCCTCGTCAACCAGCTCTGACGGGCATCCCAAAGGTCCCACAAAATCGCGGAAGAAGTCTCCCTCATTCAAATCCGCCATCATCTTCGTACCAGCACCCACACACTGGAACACAATGGTCACGGTACCCTTCTCACGGTCATAATCACAGATGGTCAGGGGAATTCTCTCTCCTTCGTCATCCATTCTGACAATGACAAACTGGCCGGGCATACACCGCTTCGCCACTCTCGCCGCCTCTACCTCCATCAGGTAGATATTTGTCGTAAGCTCACTCTTTTTTACAATTTTATACATACTCTTCCACCTCTCTATTCCTCATCGGAATCATCTTCCTCATCCTGGGAATTATCTATTATCGGCTGTTCTATTTCCACCAGGCTCATTTTTCCATAACGATCCTGATAAAGTTTATATATTGTCCCTGTGTATGCGTTTACCGCAAAGTTATTTCCGGTCTTCGTCAGACTGCCGTCCGCACCGCAATAAATTTCCGAAATCACATAGAAATCATCCACCCGGTTAATGTTGGTCACATATTGGTATTCGTACTGATACCGGTCACCGGATTCATCAAAATGTCCATCCCCATCATATACTTTGCCGATACTCATGGCATACTGCATAAGGGATTCCACCGCCTGCTGCGGCGTAAAATCCGTGTTCATGACCAACTGATAAGTTCTCTCCGTCACTTCGCCTGTGACCCCGTTTTCAATCCTCGCAAATTTATATGTACTCCTGCCCAGAGGCAGCGGGATCGGTCTCGAATAAATCTGCGACGAATCCGTAGGTGTCGAACCGTCCGTTGTATAATAAACCTCTTCCGCATCGTTCAAAACCTCTATGTTGGTGGGGAAGTTGTAATCACCGCTGTACAGGTTAACCTCCGGAGCGGGTATCTCATCGATCTCCACATGAAACTCTCCTGAGATCGTGTCACTGATAATGCCGTTATCATTGATGAAAATCGCCTTGACAATGTAATCGCCGTCCTCCAGAATGATCGGTGCGGTATACGGAGTGCTCTCCGCACTGGGCTCGCTGCCATCCAGCGTGTAATATATTTTCCCACTGCCGAAAGCGGACAGCTTCAGAGGCTGGACCACCGTATAATACCCCGGCTTAATACTGAATTCCGGCTGCCTCGCCAAGTATTTCTGGTAAGTGGAGATCAGATTCGCATTTTCACTGGCAAGCAGCAGATCGTTGATCGTCTGATAGTCCTCTCTGGCGCTGTAAATAGCGATCAGCTTGCCATAAGCCCTCTCCAGCTGTTCACTGGTGGCATCAGGGTCTCTGGCAATCTCTCTCAAAAGAAACTCATATTCAATTTTATTGTTTTTCAGAAAATATACCTCTGCCAGACTGAATTTCAATTCTATATTATGTTCATCCAGTTCCAATGCACGGGTGTAACAGTCAATGGCCCTGTCATACTTCTGCCTTTCCACATATTCCTGTCCCTTCCCAATCTGCCATTCAAGGGAATTATAGTGGTAAATAAAAAGACCGCATATAACAACCACCACTGCAAATACCGCGCCACACACCGCCCACAGCTTCCAGAAGTGTCTTCTACCGGGGAGATGATCCTCCCCGGGTTCGGGCTCCGGCTCTTCAGACTCGTTGATATCCTCCAGTATACCGCTTATGGTACGCTCGATGTCCTGCTCAAATTCGGGATCAAAGTCAGGTACAATATGAATATCCTCACCACAATGCTCACAATATAGAGTTTCTTCTGCCATTTCCGCTCCGCAGTTGGGACACTTCATAGCTTACGCCTCTTTTCTCATGTGAAAAAGCTTAAAACAAACCTGTTATCACACCCTCATCGTCCACATCAATACGATGTGCCGCAGGCTGCCCCGGCAATCCGGGCATGGTCATCACATCTCCTGTCAGAACAACCACAAATCCTGCCCCGGCTGAGACATAGACTTCCCTGACATTCAATTCAAAGCCCTCCGGTCTGCCCAGAAGTGCGGGATCATCCGACAGGGAATACTGATTCTTTGCCATACATACCGGCAGCCTTCCAAATCCCAGTTCCGTGAGCTTTCGCAGCTGCCTTCCCGCCGCCGCGGTAAAGTTCACTCCGCCGGCGCCATAAATCTCTTTTGCCACGATAGTGATCTTTTCCTCCAGGGAAGCCGCATCGTCGTACAGCACATGAAAATGGCTTTCCCTGTTCTCCATCGTCTCGATCAGCTTCCGGGCCAGTTCGATGCCGCCCTCGCCGCCCCTTTCCCATACCTGAGAGAGAGCAAATTCGCACCCTCTCCGATGACAGAATTCTCTCACATATTCAACCTCCGCCTCCGTGTCGGTGACAAAGGAATTCAGTGTGACCACTACCGGCACATCGTATTTCTGCAGATTCTCAATATGCTTCTCCAGATTGGAAATGCCCTTTTCCAGAGCCTCCAGGTTCTCACTGTTCAGCTCTGCTTTGGGCACACCGCCGTTATACTTTAAGGCACGGACCGTAGCCACCAGAACCACGGCATCGGGTTTCAGTCCCGCCATCCTGCACTTGATATCAAAGAATTTCTCCGCACCCAGATCCGCGCCAAAACCCGCCTCCGTGATACAGTAATCCGCCATTTTCAGCGCAGCCTTTGTGGCCCTCACGGAATTGCAGCCGTGGGCAATATTGGCAAAGGGACCTCCGTGCACCAGCGCAGGTGTATGCTCCAGTGTCTGGATCAGATTGGGCTTCAGGGCATCCTTCAGCAATGCCGCCATAGCGCCCACTGCCTGCAGATCCGCTGCCGTCACCGGTTCTCCCGCATGATCATATGCCACGATAATTCGCCCCAAACGCTCCTTTAAGTCCCGCATATCCTCTGCCAGGCAGAGAATCGCCATGATCTCGCTGGCAACCGTGATGACGAAATGATCCTCTCTCACAAATCCGTCCGTCTTGCTTCCCAGTCCCACCACAATATTCCGCAGTGCCCTGTCATTCATATCCACACAGCGCTTCCAGACGATCTGTCTGGTGTCGATCTGCAAAGCGTTTCCCTGATGGATATGATTGTCGATCAGAGCTGCCAGCAGATTATTTGCCGAGGTGACAGCATGGAAATCCCCTGTAAAATGCAGATTCAGATCCTCCATGGGAACCACCTGAGAATGGCCACCTCCTGCCGCGCCTCCCTTGATGCCGAAGCAGGGACCCAGAGAAGGCTCTCTCAGGGCAATGATGGCTTTCTCTCCCAGCTTTCCGAATGCCTGTCCCAATCCCACACTGACCGTTGTCTTCCCTTCTCCTGCGGGAGTGGGATTGACGGCTGTCACCAGGATCAGCTTTCCATCCGGTCTGTCCTTCAGGCTGTCTATGTACTCGTCGGAAATTTTCGCTTTGTATTTCCCGTAAAGTTCCAGATCATCCTGAGTGATGTCCAGCTTCTCCGCCACTTTAACAATAGGTTCCAAAACTGCTTCCTGTGCAATTTCAATATCTGACTTCATACAGAATATCCTTTCCTGTTCAATTGCTGTTTACACTGATCTGTTCCGTCCGGTCGGTGCTCTATATCTGCTCCTCCAGGAGCTGTTCGAACTGCTCCGGACTCATCAGTATCTTTCTGGGCTTTGTCCCTTCTTCCTCTCCTACCACACCGAACTCACAAAGCTGATCCATGATCCTGGCCGCCCGGTTAAAGCCAATCTTTAATACGCGCTGCAGCATACCGATAGAAGCCTTGTCCTTCTCGATGATAAATCTGCCCGCCTTCTCAAAAAGTTCGTCAATCTCGCTGCCACTGTCGGAAGCGCCTCCGCTTCCGGAACCCGTGCCCATACTCTTGATCTTCTCTTCGATCTCTGCGGCATAGGTATTTCCCAGTGTCTGATTTTTCAGGAAATCCACCACATCCGACACTTCCCTGTCGGATACAAACGCTCCCTGGACACGGGCCGGCTTGCTGTAACCCTGGGGATAGAAAAGCATATCTCCCTTTCCAAGCAGCTTCTCCGCACCGTTCATATCGAGGATGGTACGGGAATCCACGCCGCTGGAGACGGAAAAGGCCACACGGCTGGGCATGTTTGCCTTGATCAGACCGGTAATGACATCCACGCTGGGACGCTGTGTTGCAATGATCAGATGGATTCCCGCCGCTCTCGCCAGCTGTGCCAGACGGCAGATGGACTCTTCCACTTCTCCGGGACATACCATCATCAGATCCGCAAGCTCGTCCACGATAATGACGATCTGGGGCAGCTTCTTCGGCGCATCCTCCTGTCCGCTCTGCTGTAGGGATTCCACCTTTTTATTATACCCTTTCAGATTACGGACATTATAATCCGCAAATTTGCGGTATCTGTCCTCCATCTCCGATACGCCCCAGTGAAGCGCGGCGGAAGCCTTTTTCGGGTCTGTCACCACAGGGATCAGCAGATGGGGAATGCCATTATACACACTCAGCTCCACCACCTTGGGATCCACCATGATCAGTTTCACATCATCGGGATGTGCTTTGTAAAGAATGCTCATGATCAGGGTATTGATGCAGACCGACTTACCGGATCCGGTAGCCCCGGCGATCAGCATATGGGGCATCTTCTCAATATCCGTCACCACCACCTGACCTGCAATATCCTTGCCCACCGCAAACGCGATATTGGAAGGATATTCCTTAAACTCCTTATTTTCCAGCAGATCACGAAAGGCAACCGGCATAGTCTCCTTGTTCGGCACTTCAATACCGATGGCCGCCTTTCCGGGAATTGGAGCTTCGATACGAATATCCGTAGCTGCCAGGTTTAACTTAATATCATCGGTAAGTCCCACGATCTTAGATACCTTGACACCCTGTTCCGGCTGCAGCTCATACCGTGTAACGCTGGGGCCCTGACTGATATCCGTTATGGTAACTCTTACGCCAAAAGTACTCAATGTCTGCTGGAGGCGCATTGCTGTCTCCTTCAATTCCTGAGTGGTATCCCCTGACGCGGGAACACTCTTTTGCAATAGATCGACGGGAGGGAAACAGTACTTTTTCGGGATCTGCCTCTCTGCCCGGTTGACTTCTTTCTGAATACCGGGTTCCACACTGTTTTCCTCCGGTGCCAGCCTTGCCACCGGACGCTGTCCTGCGTTTCTCCCGGCAGAAGGCTCTTCAATCCCTTCCTTATGTATACGGATGCTTTGATCCGGGATACTTTGATCCGGGATGCTTTGATCCACAATCCCTTGGTTCGGGATGTTCTGATCTGCAATCCTTTGGTCCGTTATTTCTGACACTGTCGCTGTTGCCGGATGCGCTGTCGGTCTCGGCAGCGGCTCCGGCCCGGGCATTGCCCCAAATGCCATATCCGCTTCTATATCATCCATTGCTTTTACGCCTGAGTCATACTCTATTTCTTCTCCGAAACCGGTACCTGCTCCGGAATTCATCCATTCCCCTGATCCCGCGCCTGCTCCGGAATTCATCCATTCCTCTGATCCCGTGCCCGCACCATATCCGGCCGCCGATTCGGATACCATTCCGGTCACCCTGCCGGCTGTTGCCCCGGCTTCCGCTCCCCAATAGCCTCCCTGGCTCTCTTCCGGATATTCATCATCATTCAGCCGAACCTGATGCATGGTCCTGATCTGTATTCTGTCAAAGTCAAAGGCCGGTGCCGATACAGGCACTGCCGCCTCTTCCACATATGTTTCTTGCCCTGTTGGCTCCGCAGGATAGATATCCTCACCCAATTCCTCTTCCGAAAATATGATCTCATGGACATCATCACTGCGCTGCTCCTCCGAGGGCCTCACAAGAGCCGTATTCATCATAACGCCTGAGACTTTCTTCTCCATGCGGAGGATCTTCTCGTTTTCTTTCTCTTCGGCTCTTAAGCGGCGCTCTTCTTCCCTTCTGGCACGTTCCTCTTCCCTTCTGGCGCGCTGCTCCTCCTGCTCTTCACGGCGGCGGCGGTTCATCTCCCTGCGGCGCTCCGCATCCTCCCTGGACAATTCCCGGACACGGCTGCCGCTCTTCTTCACGCTGCTGAGAAGAGATTTTTCTGTCAGCAGGATCAGGCTGACCACGGAACACAGGAGAACCACAAGCACCGTACCTATGGTTTCCAGATAGTGCTGCAGCAGATAGCTGATACTGCCGGAAAGCACACCCCCGCCGGTCTTGCCGTCACGGCTGTTTTCATAGATCGTCCGGATATCATATGACTCCAGAGATCCCGCTCCCTTTGCGAACAGATCACACAATATCCCCAGCATAATGCATAGTACGATCCCGGAGATCAGCTTCCGCAGGGCATTGGGATTCCCTTCGTTGGCAAACCAGAAAGAGGCTGCCAGAAAGACAAGCAGCGGAAGCACATAAGTGATCAGGCCGAAGAGACCGAAAAGCACACCGCTGACAGCATTGCCCACAGGCCCCACAATCCCGAAATTGCAGCAGAACAAAAGAACCATTGCGACAAACAGAACGATCAGACCTATCTCATGAAACAATGCGCTTTCCTGCTCCTCCCGCGCCGCATCCGCCTTCTTTTTCCGGGACGATGTACGTGACGCAGTCCCTGAAGTCTTTTTATTTGAAGATGCTGTTCTATTGGAAGCCATCTCACCTAACCTCACTTCTTATAACTTCTTATGATTTCATACCATATAGTTGGGATTATACCATTTTTATGTGTACTTGTCACCAAGGATTTTTGTTCAGACCGGCATATGCGTAACAGTTCAAAGAAATCAAAGATATTGAATACCATTTCTGTGATAATCCGTGAGTATCTGCAATGGAGTCTTCGCAGATATTCACGGATCGGTTCATAACAGCTGAAACATCGTGATGTATTATTTCTCATAAATAAATTTTTCAATGCTGCATTGATGTATCTTGCTCTTTTTATCATAATTGATTCCCACCAGTAGCAGATCCCCTTTATAATCGTTCAATGCCTGTATATATTCCTGTTGTTTTATTTGATCCATAGCCCCACGGACAGATCGATTCCATTTCAGTTCTACCAATAAAGCGGGTTTATTGCAGTGCTTTCTGGGAAGAAATACCAGATCGGCAAATCCCTTTCCGGTCGGCAGTTCCCGAATCAGGGTATAATCCTTTTTAGCGCTATAATAAGCAAGCGTTATCACACAACTGAGGGAATTCTCGTCATTATAGGAAAGAATCGATGTAGAAGCCGAATGGACAGCATCTATTCCACCGGCTACAGTTTCTGCATCCATTTTTAGCGTTGCATACAGCAAATCTTCGGAAGCCTTTACTGCATCGACCACCTCACTCCACCCACTGCTCTTCACCGCCCGCAGGAATTCCGAACGAACCTCATCATTGGGAATAGAGACCGTATGAGATTCTTCATGATACGACAGATATCCTAAATGAACCAATAAAGTCAGGACATCATCTCTTCCGCTAAAGCTTGTCATATCATTTTGGAAAGTACCGGTATCTATCTCACAGCTTAAATCTCCCAACATGGCAATGATCGCGTCTCTAAGACCGTCAAAATTCATATCAATATAAACCCGCAGCGCTTCATAGGTTTCTGTGCTGACCCAGTAGCTTTGAAAGGATCTTTCAAGCATGGCATCTACAATGGACTTGGGATTATAGACATGGCTGATCTGCTTAAATCCATATCCGTCATACCAGCGTTTTGCCTCTTCAAAATCCATATCATACGTTTCACATAAATCTATCACATCAGCTTCGGAAAAACCGATATATTTCGCCAATCCCTTGGGTGCCGTCATGGAAAACTCATCAAAGATATTAAGCGCTGAATGTGTTCCGTATTTTTTTACAGGCAGGATACCGGTCATATATGCCAGTTTGACATATGTCCTGTCTTTCAGTAAATCACGCAGGAAATCCAAATATACCTTTTGAGCCTGCTTATC